>JBAZZN010000006.1:0-22914 GCA_041658815.1 Thermoplasmatota archaeon | reverse complement strand
TCGTGAGGCACAAAGGAATGATAGCTGAACTTGACCTAGAGTTTTCGGTTTGCGTCGAGGCGTTGCCGGTGCGACCTATGCTAGCGCCGCCCGAGCGTGCCAGAAAGGTGACCAGTTACCGTCCTGGTCATCGAGGCTCTGGTGCGTCGCGTCGATGCCAGTGTCGATGACGGCGATGCCGACGCCGGAGCCATCCACTCCATATGCTGAGCGTGCTTCGGGCGCGCCGATGACCTCAGTGCTGTGGTCAAGCGTCGCGTGGACGATAGCGTCATGGTACACGCGGACGACGCCTGGCGCCGTGGCGATGAGGGGAACTGAGGAGGCGGTCACGCTTGCTGCGACTGCCGGAATGACGTGATAGACTCGGACTTGCGTGGCGCCAAGGAGATCGAGGCTTGCTGCCCCGGGAGCTGCAAGCGGCGCTGCGTCGTACAGGACGATCACGTCCAGGATGCGCGTTGGCGCTGACGCGGCGACGAGGAGGTCCAGAATGTCCTCGACATGGTTGCCGTCGTGGTCCCCGCGGTTACCGACTAGGCGCTCGGCGGCCTCCGGTGAGCCGCCGCTTCCGAGGACGGGGGCGAATGTCGCCGCGTAGCTGGTCATCGCGGGCGCCCCCATGGAAGCCCCAGTGATGGACCCCGCGTTGGACGCGCGCGAATGCGATGCGGCGCTTGTGGGCGGCGCGATGTCGGGAAGGGCCTGTGCGAGGGGCGAGTCGGCGGGCGATGCGTCAGCGAGGGGCGCGAGCGAAGGCGCGACGAGGACGGCGGTGAGCACAAGAAGCGTGAGACGAACGGGCAAGCTGGAAGAATCCACTGGAACCAGGCCTCCGATGGACCGGTCAGCCCTCAGAACGCCTTAAGAATTTCCGTGTAGCCATGAGAGTGTATGCTATCGCAATCGGCCTGCCACCGACTCGCGGGACGCCCCGAGATGACGCGCCTTGTTTCAGCACGGGTTGGTCCGAACGTATTAATACAGGGAGTCGGTTGTGCGGCCACCCCTGCCCCCCGCAGGACGCGGCGACCGAAGGCCGGAATCGAATGCCGGGCGAATCGGTCGTCGACGGGTGACCTTGGGAAGGTCGAGCGCACCGCGAGGATGCGCTTACGCCCGCCACTCCAAGGGGGGACAGACAGCGAGCACCTCGCGGCCCGCGAAGACCTGGAGATGAAAAACATGGCCGAGAAGCCCCACATCAACGTCGTGTTCATCGGACACGTCGATGCCGGCAAGTCCACGACTGTCGGACGCATCCTCCTCGACACGGGCCACATCGAGCAGCACGTGATCGAGAAGCTCAAGAAGGAAGCCGAAGAGAAGGGAAAGGCGACCTTCGAGTTCGCCTTCGTGATGGACAACCTCAAGGAAGAGCGCGAGCGCGGCGTCACGATCGACATCGCCCACAAGCGCTTCAACACGGACAAGTACTACTTCACGATCATCGACGCCCCCGGGCACCGTGACTTCGTCAAGAACATGATCACGGGCGCCTCGCAGGCCGACGCGGCCGTGCTCGTCGTGTCCGCCGTCTCAGGCATCGAGGCCCAGACGAAGGAGCACGTCTTCTTGTCACGCACGCTTGGCGTCGAGCAGCTCATCGTGTACGTCAACAAGATCGACGCGACGAACTACGACCAGAAGAAGTTCGAGGCCCTCAAGGAAGAGCTCACGAAGCTCATCCGCATGGTCGGCTACAAGCCGGACAACGTGCCCATCATCTGCGGCTCGTCCTACAAGCAGGACAACATCACGAAGCCCTCGGACAACCTGAAGTGGTTCAAGGGAATGACGCTCCTCGAAGCGCTCAACAACCTCAAGGAGCCCCAGAAGCCCACGAACCTCCCGCTGCGCTTGCCCATCCAGGACGTCTATTCGATCACCGGCATCGGCACGGTCCCCGTGGGCCGCATCGAGACGGGCATCCTGAAGGTCAACGACAACCTCGTCTTCCAGCCCTCCGGCGTGTCCGGCGAGTGCAAGACGATCGAGATGCACCACGAGACGCACCCCCAGGCTCTGCCTGGCGACAACGTCGGCTTCAACGTGCGCGGCATCGGCAAGAAGGACATCCGCCGCGGTGACGTGGCCGGCCACCCCCAGACGCCCCCCAAGGTCGCCAAGACCTTCACGGCGCAAGTGGCCGTCCTCCAGCACCCCAGCGTGATCGCGGCAGGCTACACGCCCGTGTTCCACATCCACACGGCGCAAGTCGCGTGCACCTTCGAGGAACTCCTCAAGAAACTCGACCCCAAGACGGGCCAAGTCAAGGAAGAGAACCCCCAGTTCCTCAAGACCGGGGACATCGCGATCGTGAAGATCCGCCCCACGCGCCCGCTCTCCATCGAGCGCAGCAAGGACATCCCCCACATGAGCCGCTTCGCCATCCGTGACATGGGCACGACCGTCGCGGCCGGCCTGTGCTTGGAAATCGAAGAGCGCTGAATTGGGGAAGGGGTCTGGGGAAACCCCGCGTAGGGGTTTCCCCAGCGTCAACTCCGCGCTATCTTTTCTCTCATTCCCTCGGCGACCAGCGATAGCTCGACCGCGCGTTCCCGCGAGTCGGTCCGTGTCGGGGAACGCTTGTCGCACTCGGATCAATGCCGCGTCTGGCGACCACGCTCGATTGCGGCGCAGCATGAGGCTTGGCCCGCGCGCGTCCGGCCCTCGGTTGTCGAGATGGGAGGCCAGCCGATTCCGTGACAAGCACATGATTTCCGCTCGCACGCTTCGTGCTTCCTCACGTCATCTTGATTCAGCATGCCAGAGCCATCAGGGGCGATGCATGCGCCCCTGCTCGTGGCAGCGCTCCTGCTCGCCACGCTCGCCAGCTCGCTTGTCGCTGGGCCCGCGTCGGCCGCGGCGACGACCCGTCTCTCGGTGTTCAACGATATCAACACGGACAGCGTGACGCGGGGCATCGTGTCATCATCGCCACCCACGATCAGCTGGCCACCATGAACCAAGCTCATCGCTGTGGGAACAAGAAATGAAAAAAAATAGCGCCCGAAGGCGCAACAACGTCAGCGACGCTCGCTTAGAAGCGGCGGCCGCCGCCACCGCGGGAGTCGCGGGGGGGCGCGTGCTTCTGGAAGCAGTCGCGGCAGTAGACTGGGCGCCCTTCGGTGGGCTTGAAGGGGACTTGGGTCGCCTTTCCGCAGTCGCTGCAGGTCACGTTGTGCATTTCTCGAGGGGGGCCGCCGGGGCCACGTCCGTAGCTCATGATTATTGACTCTTGGCTCGCGCAAGCCCACACGCGTGAAGCGTGCGCGCCGACGTTCGTCCAAACGAGGGCATGCTGACCTCCTTCAAATAGTCTCGCGAAGGAGGCCGCCAGCCCAGATTCTCTACATGTTAAGCCTCGATTTGGAGATTCTGCCTGTGGTACGACCGAGTCAAGTAGCGGCGTCACCCAATATTCGGGTCGGGCGAGGCCCTCGCGCTCGACTTCGCTCGGACATGGACTGACATCGGACCCGATGTCAGCAGGCACTGATATCACTTGGAGGCACGTCGGAAGGGAGCACGCTGTTTGGACACCGCTGGCCGCCGCCGACCACATGAGGGCAATCCCTTATCAGGAAGAAGCGCTCACGGGGTGCGATGGCGAATTTTGTCGGAAGCGGGAGCGTGGGCGGGCAAGGTTCCCGCACGCAGGTCGTTTGCTCCAAGTGCGGAAAGAGCACGACGGTCCCGTTCGTCCCGACGCCCGGTCGCCCAGTCTTCTGCCGGGAGTGCTTCTCCAGCGCGCCAGCCGCAGGCGGCAGCGCCGGTGGCTCGCGCGGTGGCGGCGACTACCGTGGCCCACGCGCGCCCATCGCAGCGCCAAGCAACGCGCGCCAACGCATGATGGCGCAAGGCCGCAAGGGCCATTTCATGCATGACGCGAAAGCGCTCCTTGGCCGCCTCGAGGGCGGCATGGAGGACCAGCACGTCCGCGCCTTCCTTGAGGGCCTCTTCGCGCGCGGCGCCCGCCAGGGCACCGAAGCAGCCAAGGAGTTCATCCACGAGAAGGTGACGGGCACGACGATCACTCAAGCGCAGGGCGAGCAGCTCGCGCAGCTCGTGGAGCGGTACTCTTTCTGGCGGTGACGGCTGCGCGCTTCGCGCGCACCCGGCACGCACGACGACGACGAATGGCGCTTCGCGCCATGCACTGGCGCCGCTGCGGCGGCGCCAGGTCTGGACCGCTCGCTGTGGCTCGCGGTAGTCACTTGCGCGCCCTCCGCTCGTTTCCCGCGCATTTCCCTCCCGCGGCAAGGTCTCTTTGATATACTAGTTCCATCTTCGGCGACTCGACCACCCCGTCCTGACCGGCCCCCGTCGTAATGCGAGTCTCGGTTTCGTGTTGTGTGTTTGGGCCTTTGGACGCCGGTCAAGTGACGTGAAACCAGCATGGTCCAGTTCGATTCATTCCTCGTGCCCGCCACCGTTCTCGCTGCCATCAAGGAGATGGGCTTCACAGAAGCCTCGCCCATCCAAGAGGCCGTCATCCCGCTACTTCTAGAGGGGCGAGACGTCATCGGTCAAGCCCAGACGGGCACCGGCAAGACCGCCGCCTTCGGAATCCCGCTCGTCGTCGCTGCGCTCGAGGGCCGCCCTGGCCTCGTGCTCGTGCCCACGCGCGAACTCGCGCAGCAAGTGTGCGCCGAGATCGACCGCATCGGTGCGTCCAGCGGTATCCACGCGCTCGCGTTGTACGGCGGCGCGGCGTTCGGCCCGCAGGCCCGCGCTCTCGAGCGGGGCGACTGCACGATCCTCGTCGCCACGCCTGGCCGCCTGCGCGACCACCTCGAACGCGGCACGCTGGAAGCCAGTGCCGCGAGCATCGTCGTGCTGGACGAGGCCGACGAGATGCTCAAGATGGGCTTCATCGACGAGGTCACGTCCATCCTCGACGCGGTGGGCCCAGAGCGCCAGACGCTCCTCTTCAGCGCGACCATGCCACCACAGATCCGCGCGCTTGCGAACCAGTACATGCGCAAGAGCGAGCACGTCGTCGCCGAGAACTCCAACGACTCGTTGGCGAACGCGAACACCGAACAGTTCGCCGTCGGTGTGGAGCACCGCGAGAAGGTGGACACACTCGTCCGCCTCCTCGCCGTCGAAGCGCCAACGGGCACGCTCGTGTTCCGCCACACACGCGAGACGGTGGATGAACTCGTGCGACAGCTCCGGGCCAAGCAAGTGCCAGCCGAGGCGTTGCACGGCGGCATGGCGCAGGAAGCCCGCGAGCGCGTGCTATCACGCCTCCGCGAGGGCCACGGCATGGTCGTCGTCGCCACGAACGTTGCCGCGCGCGGCCTCGACGTGGACTGCATCAGCATCGTCGTCAACTTCGACGCGCCCCGCGAGGCCGAGGCGTACGTGCACCGCATCGGTCGCACGGGCCGCGCGGGCCGTGATGGCAAGAGCTTCCTCTTCGTGACGCCGGCGGATCGCTCGCGCCTCCGAGGCATCGAGCGCCTGCTGGGCTCGCGCCTCCAGTGGCGCGAGATCCCCAGCGACGCGGAAGTGCACGAAGCGATCGCGAAGCGAACGGCCGCGTGGCTCCAAGCGTTGCCCGCGGACCCCACATCGCTTGCGACGGTGGACGTGTCGGGCCGTGACATGCGGGAGTTGGCCGCCGCGCTCCTCGCCAAACTCGCGCCCCACGAGGGCCTCGCGGCGCCACCGCTCGAACAACGGATTCGCGCCGTGCCCGTGCACCACCAGCAGCCGCGCGGCCGCAACGAACGCAGGAGCGCGTCGAGCGGCAACCGTGTCGCGCTCACGCTGAACGTGGGCCGCGACGACGGCGTGCGCCCCGGCGACATCGTCGGCGCGCTCACGAACGAGGGGGGCCTCACGGGCGGCGACATCGGCCGCATCGACATCCTGCCACGAATGGCTGTCGCCGAAGTGCCCGAGGAGCGCGTCGAGGAGCTCTTCCAGACGATGGCCAACGCGAGCATCCGTGGCCGCCGCGTGCAGATGCGCGTGGCGGACCGCTGGGAGTTCCGCGCGGCTCCGCTCGTCAGCCGGCGCTGATATCGATCATGGATCGACGACTCTGGGGGGCGAGCCCCCCAGACCCCCCTTTCGCCGCCCAAAGTATCGTCGGATGAATTCGGCTTGCCACACGAGCACGCCGCCGAGCACGAGGAGCAGCACGAGCGCGTTCCCCGCGCCGCCCAGGTCGTACGCAAAGACGACGGCGTCGATCGTGAGCGCGGCCGCCGCGCCCGCCACGAGGCCGCGGACGCCGAGCCAGATGCCAAGCGTGAGCGCCAAGGCGAAGTAACCGCCGACGGCCAGCTCGACGTTCCGCGAGCCGCGCAGTCCAGCCGCGTCCAGCCACATGATGAACGCGATCGCGTGCGGGCCCATCATGAGGCCTGATGCCACGTTGCTCCACGTCTCGCGCCGGAACACCAGCAGCACAAAGGAGAAGCCCAGCAGCGAGGCCCACCACTCCAAAGCGGCGTAGTCCGTGGCGTTCCCGAAGAACTCGGGGCGCGTGGCTGCCAGCGAACCCAGCGTGAAGGCGGCGCCTGATAGCACCGCGAGCGGGCCTTGACCGCGGCGCACGAGGAGCGCGCCCACCGCGAGCCCCATCGTGACGAGGCCGTACACGGATCTGCCCGCCTCGTCGCCAATGAAGGGCGAGACGGAGAGAGCGACGAGGCCCGCCGCGAGCGCGGCGTCCGCGAGCCCCACGCGCGCGTCACGCTGCCTTAGGTAAAGCGTGATGCCGCCGAGTGCGGCGGCCGCGCCGAGGGCAAGCAGGGCGATCGGCGCTTGGTCGGTCGGCATGTCCAGGAACGAGACGAGCGCGACCATGGCGGCGCCCAATAGGAGTCCGCCCACGAGCTGTAACCAGTTCGCGGCTTGCGTGCCCCGCTCTTGTCTTGAGGGCGCGGCGGGTGCGTCAAGCGAGGGGTCCGCCAGCGAACGGGCGCGCAGCGTGGCGTGATGGTCCGCGGAGATCAGACCTTCCCCATGCCACTTGTCCAGCTCGGCCAAGACGACATCGCGCAGGGTCAGCATCGAGGGTGCCACTGCAAGCGGACGTTTGGATTTGGCGCTTCGGGGCCGATCTCACTCGGGGATGGCTTCGAATGCGACCGTGTTGCTTTCTCTCCTGCGGCTGTCCTCTTCGACGGCGCGGGCTTCTGCTTGCCGGCGTTTCTGCTCGCGTACGAGCTTGATGGTGTCCCACGCGAGCGGGATGATGACGATGACGCCCATCGTCGTGAAGAACATACTCCACAGCTCGAGGGGCGCGAATGCGTTGCCCACTCGCGGCCAGCCTGGGAACTCGGGGTTCGTTTGACCGCTTTGCAACGCGAGCTTGCCCAGCCCCATCCAGGGGACCTCGCCGTGCACGGTGCCCTGGACCCATGAGGGGTCCACGAGCTGGGACACGCCGATGGCTTGGTCGGCGCCGGGGTTCGTGAATGAGTTGTCGCCCTTCGTGAGGTAGCCGCTGTACTGCGGCCTGTAGCCGTCCTGGGGCGTGAAGAAGAGGGGCGAACCCTCGTCGAAGCCTAGCGCTGGCAAGTAGATGCCTGCGCTGCCGAAGACGAGCTCCTGATCGTCCGTCCAATGCACGACGTATTGCGTCGTGATGTTGGGTGCGCGGCGCACTTCCACGAACGCGATGGCGCGGTGGATGATGCTCGTGTTGATGTGGTTGCCGTCCTGCGCGTAGATGAGCACGTCGCCAGGGCGCCCGTAATGCATCTCACCGCCCTGGGCCCACGTGTGGACATCGTGGAGCGGGTCCTTCATCGTGCGAACGAAAAGGATGTCACCCACGTCGATCGTGCCGATGCGGCCGTAGGGCGTCTCGCTCGTGGGGTGCATCATAGAGCCGGACTCGACGACCACCACGGGTGGCCACGCGCCGCCGCTGGCGGCCAAGAGGACGCCGAGCACGACGAGCACGATGATGATGCTGCCGACCACGTCGCGCAGGAGGCGGAAGTTCTGCTTGCGACGCGGCACCCCCTTGCGGGAAGCGCCGAACCACGGGACGCGCGCGATGCTGCGCGTGAGTCGAGCGCGAAGCGGCTTGATCTTGCCAAGCGCTTGGCGCAGGCGGGCTGGGGGCGACACCATGCTCAGCCTCGGGAGGTGGTACATTAAGACTTCTTGAGCAGGCTTTGACCGTTAGGCCTTCCCAAGGTGCAGCTGGACGGCCTGGGCTAGCGTCAAGCGGCCCAGGGCGACGTTCCGAGCGAGGGCGCGGCTGATGGTGACCTTTCCATCGCTGGCCATGCGGCTCTTGCGCTGGATGTCGCGTAACTCGCCCTCCGTGGGGATAACGGGGCCGACGTCACTTGCGGCAAGTGGCGAGCCCGGCGTGATCGCGATGCGGGCCGCGGCTTGCGTGTCGCGCTCGGCCGCGCCGTGGTAGTTCGCTGGCGTGGAGTGGCTCTCGTCCACAAGCTCGAGCACGACTCGCATGCCGGCGATCGTGTGCAGGATGCGGTCGCGGAACGTGGGCGCTCCGTCACCCACACGCAGCACGATGCGCTCGACCCCGTAAATCGATAGCACATGCTCAAGCGCGGGGCGCACCAGCTCGGGCGAACCGGCGTGGATGAGCCTCAGGATGCGGCCATCACCAATGACCGCGATGCCGGGGTGCTCGCCAGGGTCGATGCCGATGAGTATGTGCTGGACGGGCGCGTCTCCATCGAGGGCACGGAGCGCCTCCTCGATGGTACGTTCGGGCGTGGTGAAGGCGACGATCGGAACTGAGTCCGGCGTGAGCGGCAGATCCTTCTCGGGAACGGGGCCCGTCACGACGAGTGCGCCGACCTGGGCTGGGATGGGATCGCCTGGGGCGATGGGCACGAACGGGATGTGGCGTGCTCGCAGCGCTTGCACGATGTCGTAGTACGCCGCGAAGTCATTCGCCTGGACGCCGAGGACCTTCAAGAGGCTCCTTGGTCAGCACTTGGGCTCGCCGCAACATGAAGATTCCGTCAAGAAGGGGGGTCTGGGGGGTTTACCCCCCAGAGTCGTTCGTCGTCAACGATAGCTAGTCTTTGTTGCCACCCGTTGGGGAACCCCTACGCGGGGGTTCCCCCAAACCCCCTCCCCATTCCCACTTCGACGCCCTTAAGAGCGGTTCCCACGTAGTGCGAGACCGGGATGCACTAGCAATGGCCCCCTTCCTTCGTGACGAAGGCCCTCCGGTATCGAAAGACACCATCCAGCGGGCCCGCGAATCGCTACCAGTCGAGTTCGGCTTCCAGGTAGTGAACGAGACCGGCCGCGAGGTCCTCATCGTCCGCGTGCCCAAAGCCAAGCCGGATTACTTGCACGACCTGGGCGACGTCGCGTTCTACGTGAACCTGGACATGATCCGGAACTGCAAGGACATCCTTCTCGTGGGCCACGAGAAGACCGCCCGCGTGGAGCCACAGTTGCTCCGCGACAACATCCGCGCGCAGGACCGCGAGGACGCGGACCTCGTGAGCGATCTTCGCCGCCGCCTCGGCCGCGATTACGCGCACAGCATCCTGCAGTCTCCCAGCAATTTCCAGCACCAAGCCCTCGCGGTCCGCATCCCGAGGGTCTCGGTCAACGACTTCTCTCCCGATGACGTGAAGGCCATCCGCGGCGTCGTGGAACAGCAGGGCACGCGCTTTCAGCAGTGCCAGTACGCGTACATCCTCGCGGACCGCGATCACGAGCGCCTCGGCAAGCGCATGGTCATCGAGCTCCTCGGCCAGACCGTGCAAGTGCCCGCCAACCAGCAGCCGCTCGCGCCTGCCGTACCGGTGGTCGCGGTCGCTTCGGCGCCAACGGAAGCCGCCGCCCTCGCGAGCCGCTCCGCGTTCCCCATGACGCCAGGCACAGCGATGGCCGCGGCGCCAGCACCAGTCGTGGACGCGCCCCCAGGCACGCTGCCCGGGTTCCTCGCGGCCAAGACGCACACTGCGTCGGTCGTCGCGCCTGCGCCCCCGCCGCCCCCGGCACAGATGCCGGTCCTCGCGGCGCCAGAACCGATGCCTGCTGCGGCCCCAAGCGCGGCTCCCCCCGAAGTGGTGGACACGGAAGAATACGCGATCATCTCCAAGCCCAAGCCGAAGGAAGCGCCAGCAGCCACTGCACCCATGACCGAGGGTCATCCTGACGTGGAGCGCAAGGTCTCGCACGCGACCGAAGAGTTCGAGGTCTATACGAGCAAGCCCAAGGCGCGCGCGGCCCCATCGGGCCCCGCCATCACGCCTCCTGGGCAAGGCGGCTTCCAAGCAGCGCTCGACGCAGCGACCGCGCACAGCGGCCCCACGGCGCACAAGACCAAGGAGTACGAGATCATGGGTGGCGGCGCCAAGCCCAGTGCAGCCGACTCGTCCTCCGTCTCGCGCCTCCTGCACAAGCAGGCGCCCCCCACAACGGTGGATCCTGCTATCACTGGCGCGTTCCCCTCCCCCTCGTCCCTGCCCTCGGTCCTCTCCTCGCCTGCGCCTTCGCCCTCAGCCTGGCGCCCCGTGGATGACCCGCGCGCCGTTCCGCAGATGCCAGCAAGGGCCGCGGTCGCTCCGCCGCCCTCGCAAGAGAACGGCGTCACGCTCGTCCCCAAGATGCAGGCCGTCGCGCCCGAGGTCTTCCTCGCGCAGCGCTTCAAGGAGAACGGCTACGAGATCGTGGAGTCGCTCCGCGCGCAAGGCACGGTCTTCGCGTTCGCTGCGCACAAGCCCAACGGCCGCCGCGTGCTCCTCAAGCGGCAAGCCGAATTCGGTCCCGACGAAGCGGCCACGCTCGCGCAGCTCGTCGCCGCGCTCGGGGCTGACATCTGCCTCGTCGTGGCGGACAAGGTGCAGCCTGGCACGAGGCTCGCCACGTGGGGCACACGCATCGAAGCGTACACGCCCAGCGACGCGGCGACGCTTACGTTCTAGGCGTTCGCTTCCTCGCTCCACGTGCAAAAGCGCCTTGCGTAAGTGGCGTGATGCCTGCCCATGTCCCACGACGCGTCCTTCCTCCCCGAGCCCGTGAGGCACTACGTGGACGGGCTCTTTCCAGTCCCGTTCAAGAACATGGATCTGATGGAGCGCGAGATCGCGGCCGAGGGCCAACCCGCCGTTGGCCGCAGCACGGGCAGCGCCCTGCGCGCGCTGGTCGCGGCGAGTGGGGGAGTGCGCGTGCTGGAAGTGGGCACGAACGTGGGCTACAGCGCGCTGTGGATGGGCGCGGGGCTCCCCAACGGCGGGCGCATGGACACCATCGAACTGAACGGAGATATCGCCTCGCGGGCGCGCCGCAACATCGCGAACGCGGGACTCGCCACGCGCATCACCGTGCACCAAGGCGCTGCGCTTGACGTTCTTCCCCGGCTCCAAGCGCCGTACGACTTCATCTTCCTCGACGCGGCCAAGGCCGAGTACCCCGCGTACTTGCAGCACGCGCTTCGCCTCCTCCGCTCGGGCGGCATCGTGGCGGCGGACAACGCGTTCTGGTTGGGCCGCGCGTGGGACGCCTCCGCGAAGGACGCGGACACGGAGGGAGTCCGCGAGTACACGCGCCGAGTCACCACGGACCCCAAGCTCGTCACGACGCTCGTACCCTCAGAGGACGGGCTGCTGGTGAGCGTGGTGATGGGTCCCCGATAGGCTCTTCTGAGAGGATTCATCGCCCCACTATGCCTGCCCCCCTCATGCGCGCCGCCGTCCTCACGCTTCTGCTCGTCCTTGTGGCTGCCCCAGCGGTGATCGCCGCCTCGCCGCGCGCGGGCGATGGGCTCCCGCCGTGCCCCGCGCTGCGCGCGACGGCTCTCGTGAACCCAGCAGAGCTTGTTTCTGGCGAGTGCCCGGGCATCCGGCCGGGCGCAGCCATCTCGACGCCTGCCGGGGGCTGTACGATGGCATGGATCCTCCGCGACTCGGCAGGCGATCTCTATGGCGCGACCGCGGGCCACTGTGGCAATGTCGGAGACCGCGTGGCCGTCGCTGGTCAGAACGTCGGCACGTTCGTTTACAGCGTGAACCAACCCATCGGCGAGGACTTCGGCGTGTTCAGCATCGACGCGGACCGCGTCGGCCTCGTCAGCCCCGAGATGTGCGCGTGGGGCGGCGCGACGGCGACTTGGACGGGCGCGGGAGGCGCTGTCGCTGGCGTCGTGCGCCACTTCGGGTTCGGCATCGGGACTGGCACGATGCCCCAGACGCGTGCGCGAAGCGGCGCGCTGGACTACGCGAGCGCGACGACGTTCGCCTTCGCGGGGGCCGTGGCCCCTGGTGACTCCGGAAGCCCCGCGCGGTTGGGTTCGGGCGAGGCCCTCGGCGTCATCACTGACCTGCTCGCACCGCGGGTCCCAGGCACGGGCCCGCTCGTCCCGTCGGACGCGGTCCTCCTCACCCAGCTCGCGATGGGGACGCGCCTCGACCATGGCCTCGCAGCGGCGAGCACGGCGACGGGCATCTCGTTATCGCTCGTGACGGGAACGCCCGCGAACGAGCCGTGAGCCCAGGGGTAAGACCCCAGGCCACCCTTCTGCACAACGCTTAGGCCCCGCCCCCGCCTCGCGCCTCACGTGTACGACATCGGGAGCCCCTGGTTCGCGCCTCTTCGCTTCCTGCACATGCTTGGCGCCATGGCGCTCCTGGGCACGCTCCTGTGTTGCCTCGTGCTCAAGCTGCAAGCCGACCGGACCGCTGACCCAGGGCACGCATCGCGCACGCACGATGGCTTCCGCAAGGCGGACACCGTCCTCATCGCGCCCTCCGCGCTGGCCGTCTTCGCGGCAGGCTATGCCATCGTCCGCTTCCTGGGCAGCCGCATCGCGGGGCACTGGTTCGCCGTGTGGGGCCTGATCCTCTTCTTCGTGGCGGCGGGCTTCTGGTACTTTGGCGTGCGGCCACTCAATGGCAAGCTCGCACTGGAGGCCGACGCGTGCGTCAAGCAGAAGGAGCCCTTGTCGCTCGCGTACGGCAAGATGAGCGTCGCGTGGCTCGCCAGCACCGTGCTAGCGATCCTCGCGCTCGTGCTCGCGACGCTTGTGATGGTGTTCCGCGTTCAGCTTGGGATGGCGTAGGACCCGCGGTCCTCGGCGAGTTCCGTTCCGGAGAACCCGGCCGCGCACAGCATCTCATCATCCTTGGACGCGTGATACCGATGCGACAGCATCAGCCGTTTTGGTCGGGCCGCGCGCGCGAGCTCGCCCGCCGACTGCGCGGTCATGTGACGCTCCGCGTGCCCCGAGCTTGGGTCCACGCTGGCAAGCAACGTGTGCACGAGGAGCGTGTCGCAGCCCACCGCGAGTTCCCGCAGCCCATTGCACGGCGCCGAATCGCTCGCATAGACGAGGCTTCCGATGCGCGTCGCGAACGAGGGCGCGCTGTGCAGCGTCGCGACGAACCGCATGCGCACGCCGGCCACGAGGTGCTCGCCGGGCGTGGCCTCGACTATGGGGCCGGGAAGCTCGAAGGGTCCGCGGAACGAGAACGCTCGCCCAAAGTCCGCGAACCGCGAGCGTTCCCCAGGGGGGACCACGATCGGCATGCCATCAGGAAGCGAGTCCCTCAGACGCAGGAGGTCGAGCACGTGATCGTGATGGAAGTGCGAGATGACGATCGCGTCAAGGGGCACGTTCTCCAGCGAGTCCGCGATGCCGCCACCACAATCCAGCAGGACACGCTTCCCGCCGGTCTCCAGGAGATAGCCCGACCCGGCGCTTCGAGGAGCGAGGTAGCGGCGCGTGTTCCCGAGGACCGTGAGGCGCACGCTGCTCGCACTGCCACGGACCATCATAAGCCGACTGGCCCCCCCGCCCGCGAGACGCTGTCTCTGAGGTTGACGATGGGAGAACCAAATCCAACCCTTTTTGAGCCCACCAAAACTAAACCGACTCCGGATGGGCTCATCGATCCTGCAGGACCTCGTCGTCGTGATGGTGCTTGCGGCAGCCGTCACCATCGTGTTCTACCGGCTGCGCCAGCCTGTGGTCCTCGGGTACTTGCTGGCCGGCCTCGTCGTCGGCCCCAACACGCTGGGCCTCGTTCATGACCTCGTGACGATCCGCGACCTGGCTGACCTTGGCATCATCTTCCTGATGTTCGCCGTCGGCCTCGAGTTCGACCTCAAGAAACTGAGGAAAGTCGGCGCTACTGCGGCGATAGCGGCCGCCCTCGAAGTCTCCGTCATGCTCGCCGTCGGCTACTTCGTGGGCCAATGGATGGGCTGGGATCCGATGCAGTCCATCTTCCTGGGAGCCATCGTTTCCATTAGCTCCACGAGCATCATCGTAAAGATCCTCACGGACATGGGCAAACTGAAGGAGGATTACTCCGAGCTCGCCTTTGGCATCCTCATCATCGAGGACATCCTCGCCGTCGTGATCGTGGCGCTCCTCACCGCGATGGGCACGACGGGCACGCTTGAATTCGGCATCGTGCCATCGACCATCGGCAGCGTCGCGCTCTTCGTCTTCATCTTCGTCAGCGTGGGCCTCGTGCTCGTGCCGCGCCTCATCGACGTCGTCAGCAAGTTCCATGCCGAAGAGGTGCTCGTCATCACCGTCGTCGGACTCGCCTTCGGCGCGGCGCTCCTGGCCGTCTCACTCAGCTTTAGCATCGCGCTTGGCGCCTTCCTTATGGGCGCCATCATCGCTGAGAGCAAGGCGGTGCGCCGCGTCGAGCACAAGATCGTGCCGCTGCGCGACCTCTTCACGGCCGTGTTCTTCGTCGCCGTCGGGATGCTCATCGACCCACGCATCCTGATTGACCACTGGGGCGCCATCCTCATCGTTGCCGCCGTGACCATCGTCGGCAAGGTCGTCGCAGTGACCATCAGCACCTTTGCCGTGGGCAAGGACGGGCGCACGGCACTCAAGACCGGCACCGCGCTTGGCCAGATCGGCGAGTTCAGCTTCATCATCGCGGGGCTGGGTCTCCAGCTCAACGTGGTGAGCCCAGAGCTTCCTCCCATCGCGATCGCCGTGTGCGCGATCACCTCTCTTGCGAGCGGGACGCTGATAAAGTTCGGGCCAGTGCTCGTGGACTCGGCCGCGCCGCACATGCCGCGCTGGTGGGTCCGTGTGCTCGACGCGTACACGCACTCTGTCCGCAAGGTCTTCGCGCGCTCCGCTGACCCGCTCGCCAAGCACGACGCGAAGCGCTCACGCCACGGCGCCCGCGTCTTCATCTATGCTGCTTGGCTCTTTGGTCTCCTGGTCGTGAGCGCATACGCGTCCTCATGGCTCGGGGACGAGGTCGGGCAGCGCCTTTCGCTATCATCGAACGCAGAGCGCGCCGCGGCCATCGGTTTCCTTGGTCTGCTGTGTCTCCCGCTCTTCGTCGCGTTCACCAAGGCGACCGAGGCTTACACGTACGCAGCGGCCAAAGCGCACGACATGAACCCCAAGCGCTTGACCAAGCGCGACCGGCTGCACCGCCAGCCCAAGTTCATCGCGCGCGTCGTGAGCTTCGCCACGAGCGGGGTCATCCTTTACCTCGCCGTGCGCATCGCGTGGGGCGTCCACCCGCTCGCCGTGCCCAACACGTGGCTCCTCCTGCCGATCCTTGGCCTCATCGTCGCGATCGGTTTCTTCGGCTGGCACAAGCTGGAGCGCGTTTACCTCGGCATGGAGACGACACTCAACGAACTGATGGGTACCGAGCAGCAGGCGACGGCAGCAGAAGACCGCAACCAGCGCCTGCGGGAGCGCTTGCCCTTCGGCATGGACGCCGAAGAGTACCGCGTCAAGAACTTCACGCGCACCGCCTACGCGAGCCTCAAGAGCCTGAGCCTCCGCGACAAGACCGGTGCGACCGTACTCGCCGTCGAGCGGCTCAACAACGTCATCCACAACCCGCACGCGGACCTTCTCTTACTACCCAACGACCGCATCGTGCTCGTGGGCAGCCTCGACCAGCTATCAAAAGCCGAGCAGTACCTCGACCAAGGCATCGACCGCGAGGTCCCCATCCTCCAAGGCGACTTCCGAGTGCCAGGCTCGAGTCCCGCAGTGGGCCACACGTTGGGTGAGGTCGAGCTCCCGCCGGGGGCGCGCATCGGCATGGTCCAGAAGAAGGACGGCCAACTCTACGCGCCCAACGACCGCGTCCGCATCGAGCCGGACGACCACATCGTGCTCTACGGCCCGGAAGCCAGTCTAGAGCGCACGCGCGAGAAGCTCCGCGTGAGGCCGATACAGGACCCGCGGCCCAAGCGCGGGCCGAGCGGGTGAATCACGGGACCAGCACGATGGCCGCATCCGGGAGCCCAAGCTCGCGGAAGTCCTTCGGGTTGGTCGTCCACAGCTCGTCGCCTGGCTGGACGTGAGCAGCGATGAAGGCATCGCGAGAGAGACGCCGCCACTTCGCATCGTCTTGGATCGTGCGGGCGATCGCGCAGGCGGCGGCCGGACTCAAGGATTCGGGGCGGTAGTCCGCGAGGAGGATGGCTTCCATGAACGCGCCTTCGTCGCGCCCGTCCCGCCTCAACTGCCGAACACGCTCGGCCAGCGCGACCGCCGGGATCACGACGTCTCCGCCGCGGATCCGGAGCCGCTCCAGGGCCGTGGGATAGAAGAAGACACCCGTGTCGAGCACGGTCCTTACCATTTCCCGAACCTCGCGGCGTACTCCTCCTTCGTGGGGACCTTGTCGGGGATGAGGTCGATTAGCATCTTCGTGGCCTTCTCCCGGCGCGCCCTGATGTCCAGCATGTCGATCGCTTCGCGCAAGACATCGCTCTCGGTCTTGTGTTGCTCGCGTGCGAGTCGTCGAACGAACTTGGCCCGTTCGGGGGGAACCCGGACGCGGAGGATGACCGAGGCGCGCTTGGACTTGCCCTTCACCGGCGGCATCATCACATCATGGTGTGGCACAATCCATATAAGTTGTGCCACACGGGCTGAACGAAACTACGGCTCCGCCCGCGCTTCACCGCTCGCGGGCAGCGCCGCAGCGTCCTCATCCACGCCCGTGAGCCCACGGGTCGTGATGCGGAACTCCGCCATCGCGCCCTCCTGCACGGCGCGGTGCTTGACGATGGTCGCGCGACGGCGGCCGATGCCCGTCTTCTCGAGCTTGATGACGGCCTTGCACAAGTGGCGCACGATGCTGCCCCCGAGGGGCTCCAGCTCGTCCGTGTCGATGTTCGTCGTCACTTGGTTCGTGATGACGCACGGGATGTCACGTTTGCGTGCGAGCCCGATGAGCGCGTGGAGTTGGGCACCCAGCGCGCGTCGGCCGCCGACATCGTCGCCAGTCCCCAGCGCGATGCGGTAGTGCAGCGTAGCGCTGTCCACGATCACGAGGCCGACGTCCGTCGCGCCGCTCGCGAGGCGCACCGTCTTCTCGATTATGGCTTCCTGCTCCCGGAGCGAGTACGGCTCGAAGAAGAGGATGCTTTGTTGCACTCGTGGGAAGTGCTCGCCGCTCATTTGCTGGAGGCGCTCGAGCGAGACGCCCTCCGTGTCGATATAGACCGTCTTCTTCCCAGCAAGGGCCATGTTGCGCGCGAGCTGCAAGCACACGTTCGTCTTGCCCGAGCCAGCTTCCCCGAAGAACTCGGTGAGTGCGCCACTCTCGACGCCGCCGTGCAGCAGCTCGTCGAGGGGCGCGCACGCGATTGGAAGCCGAGTGGACATGACGGGCTCGTGCCCATCCTCGCGCTTGGGCATGAAGGTGTGGAGGAGGCCGCCGAGCATGGGGCGGTGGCGCTTCTCCTGGGATATGGAGTTTATCCGGGCTTCACGACCGACGATGCGTAGGATGGTGGTCGTGTGCCCTGCGGGGCTTGCTCCCGCGGCCCCGCGTCGCCCGTGGCGCCCGCGGCGGACGGGATGCGGGACGGTGGCAAGAAGGTATAGTCTGGGTGGACTAGGCGATCATATCCGTCTCGCAAGTGTTGAGAGCCAAAGCAGAGCAGGACGCCGACTGGCAAACCGGAAAGCCGCAGGTATGTGCGCACTTGGGATTGATGGACAGCCAGGAGTTGGGTGACGGCTTTTATCTCCACGATAAGTGCGTCTTCTACGATGAGGTCCGCACGAAACGCGACTTCCATGCGCTCACCATGGTATTCGAATGGGATCGGGCGTTGGCGTTCGACGCGCAGCCCCATGTCCTTCAGGTCACGCGTCAGCGCAACTTCATAGACTCGCTCGAGACATCCGGGGCCGACCTCGGTGTGCAGAGCGAACGCGGCATCCAGCACGCGGTTGGTCAGCCGGACCACATTCTCAGGAACAGGTTTTCTGGTCATTCGTCGTCCTCGGGCGCCTCGGGCACCGCGGGACCGCGGGAGCCTTCCGCGAAGCGGCTGGGGCCGCAAGCGCACTTGATGATTCTCCCCGAACCCTAGCCACGTCCCCCGCCCCAGCCGCCCTTATGTAGGGAAACCCCCCATCGCCCGCTCGTCATGCACGAGAGCATGGAGCTCATCTTCCTTGGGACGGGCGCCTCGTGGCCCAGCATCGAGCGGAACGTCCCGTCCATCGCCCTCAAACGCGGCAGCTCCATCGTGCTCTTTGACTGTGGCGAGGGAACGCAGCGCCAGTTCCAGCGCTCGGGCGCATCGTACATGCAAGTCGATAAGATCCTCATCACGCACCTCCACGCGGACCACTACCTCGGCTTGCCCGGCCTCGTGCAGACGATGGGCATGAACGAGCGCAAGGAGCCACTCCTCATCGCCGGGCCCCCTGGCGTGAAGCTCCTCTTGCAGGACATGCGGCTCGTGGGCCGAGAGAAGGCGCGTGCGCCCAACTACGGGTTCCGCATCGACGTGCTGGAGCTGGAGAGCGGCGCCGTCATCCCAGGCGATGGCTACAAGATCCACGCGAAGGAAGTGCGGCACACGGTGCCAGCCTTGGGCTTCGCGCTCGTGGAGGACGCGCGCCCGGGCCGCTTCAACAAGGAGGTCGCGCTATCACTTGGCGTGCCCGAGGGCAAGGCCTTCGGCATGCTGCAACGCGGCGAGTCCGTCACGCTGGAGGATGGCCGCGTCATCAAGCCCGAGCAGGTCCTAGGGCCCGCGCGTAAGGGCCGCAAGGTCGCCTACACAGGCGATTGCGTGCCATGCGAACAGACGGTGGAGCTTGCAGCCGGTGCGGACGTGCTCATCCACGAGTCCACGTACGCCAACGACTTCCCCGACGCGAACAAGCACGGGCACTCGACGGCAGCGCAAGCCGCGTTCATCGCGAAAGCCGCCAAAGTGCGCACCCTCTTCTTGACGCACATCTCGCCGCGTTACACGAACGCGAAGCCCCTCGTGGAGGAAGCGCGCAAGATCTTCCCCGAGAGCCACGAGGCGCACGACCTCATGCAGGCGATCATCAAGTTCCCGCCGGACGAAGAGCCCTTAGCCTAATCGCCCCGGCGGGTGATGGGCCAACTGGCCCAAGTGCGACCGATTGATGTCACGCACGCACATTCATGGAGTTGGAATCCGCGGGGACGATCCGGGCCCACAGCCCCCTTCGCCCCCGCGGCCTCCCCCCTCAGCCGCTTCGCGGCTTCGCATCCACGCGCGCTGCGGCGCGCTTTCTACGCAGGCACTTCACCGGGGCCCATTCCCGGCGCGTTCGTGGGGTATAGGAACGTGTCGCGGCCGCGCTTCTCGACGCGGATGATGCCGGCGCGTTCGAGCGCTTTCACGTGATAGTTCACGGTCTGCTTGTTCGCGCCAAGCGCGAGTGAAAGGTCGCTTTGCGAGATGCCGTGGCGGCTGCGGATGGCTTCGAGCACGTCCGCGCGCAGGCCATGTGGCGCGTCCGTGTTGAATAGCTCCTTGCGCGGGGCCGCGCCTTGGATGTAGAAACGGCGGAAGTTGCCGTCGCGTCGGTCCACGATGAAGCCGTGCCGCTCGAGCACCCTCAGGTGGTACGTGAGCGTGCCCGTGTTCCAAAGCAGTTCGCGTTGGAGCGCGTGGAAGTGCACGCCTGGCTGCGTCTCCACGATGCGGTAGAGGCGGTCGCGCTCGGGGTGCCCCAGCACGTCGGGGCGCGCGAGGCGCGTGTAGAGGCCGATGCCCAGCCACAGGAGCTTCTCGCGGGGCTTGCGTTGCGCGATGACCAGCGCGCTTGCGCCAACAGCGCCCAAGCCGATGACGATGCCAGTCGTGGTGGGCGAGAGCGAGAACGTGGGGCTCGTGGCGGGCGGGAGAGGCACTGCGGTGCTCGACTTGCTCGTGTCGCGTGGCGTCGCTGGCGCCATGATCTGGAGCTTGAAGGTGGACGTGCGCAGGAGGCCCGAGTCGTCCCGCACCATGACTGAGCCGCTGCCCGTGCCGCCCGCGGGGATGCCAGATGGCGCAGTGAGCGTCATCTGTGCGTCGATCGTGTCCCCGGGGGACAGGTCGAGCGTGCGGTGGTCGAAGGCGAGGGGCCAGTTGTCGGCCGCGCTGCCCAAGAGCGAGAGGTGGAGGGGCTGCGTGCCCGTATTGTAGAGGCGCACCTTCGCGCTGGCGCTCTCGCCGGGCGCGATCTGGATCGTGGATGGGAGGATAGTGACGGAGATGGCGAACGTCTCCTGCTTGGGCGTGGGGGGTGGGTCCGATGCGCCGGACGTAACAGGTTGGCTCGTGTCGCTCGTGGGCGGCGTGGGGGGCGCTTGACCGCTAGTCGCGGGCCCAGTCGTGGTGACGTTCCAGATGATACGGAACGGGAACCCGTTCGCAGTCGCCGTGATCGTGACCATCTCGATCGAGCCAGGCCCGGAGTTCAAGGGCACGGTGACCTCGATTGGCACGGTCACGCTTTGCCCTTGCAGGACGCGGCGCTCGTTCGTAGTAGGGAATCTGACGACCCACGCGTGCGGACTCGCGGCAGAGATCGAGATGTCCAGGCGTGAGGGATCGCTGTTCGCGAGCACTATCGAGGCGGCCGCCTTTTCGCCGGGTGCTGCGCTTGATGGAGACACGCTCACGGACAGGCTCGGTGGTACGGGCTTGGGGGTGGGGGCGACCGATTCCGAGATCGTGAGTGTGATGGCGGCGGGGTTCGTCTTCATGAGCGTGGTCGTGCTCGTGCCGACGAAGCTCATCGTGACATTCCCGGGCTGCGCGTCCGCGGGGGCGACGATAATGATAGCGAAGGAAACGTTCTGTCCCGCATCGACCGTGAGTGTGATATTCGGTTTCACGTCGTACTGCCAGTGAGCGGGGTTCTTCTCGTCACCAGCGATAGAGACAGTATCTTGGACAAATCCGGAGTTGTTGAGCACGAGAACGAAGGAAGCGTTGGCACCGGGCTTGATCTCGCCCGCTTGAGAGGCAGGTGTGAGTGCGAGCGTGCTGGGCACTTGCGCCTGTACGAGCATGGTGGCGGCCGTCGCGCCGGCAAGCGCGATGAGGACGCAGATGGCAAGCTTTCGGATGGGCAACTCCTCCGACCGAACGTACGTGCGTAGTGGAGGTGTTAAACGTTGCGCCGATTCCCAGGCGTGATTGGACCGTCAAAGGCCAAACTCATACTCTTTTTTGAGTGATTGGACCGTTTTGGACCGTCTATTGCCCCGGGCGGCCCAGGCGGTGTAGCTCGGCAAGCTCACGATCGAGTGGCGCGCCCACCTGCTTGCGCACGGGGAGCGGTGCGTCCTCGGCTGCTTCGTTCAGTGGGAGCCGCTCCACTTCTAGTGCGGTCGCCGTCGGGTACACTTCGCTCAGGTACGCCGGGTGGGGGACCTCGTCCGCGAATTGTTCGAGGAGCCACGGCGCGATATGGACCTTGCCGTTCACCACTTCGACGAGCGCGTCCTCGATCCCAAACGCGGCCTTGATCTCGCCCACCATGCCCGTTGGGTCGGGGCACTCGATGACGCCGCGCACGAGCGTGCCGTCCTCCGTCGCGACCTCGTAAGGCTTGGCCGTGCGCGCCGCTTGCCGCGTGAGGCGCTGCCTCAATTGGACCCGGTCCTTGAAGGGCGAGCTGCAGAAGTGGATGGAGATCTTCGCGTTCTGATGGCGCCGCATGACCTCGCGCGCCACTTCTTCCGAGTCCATCGCGCGGCTCGTCTCGTCGTCCTTGATGCGATAGCCATTTGATAGCAGCTGGGCGTAGTTCGTTTCGCTGAACTCCATCTCGTTCACGTTGATGAAGCGGAAAGCGTGCTTGTCAAGCCACGAGACGAGGCCGCTCATCTGTTCTTGCGAGCCGGGGATGCAGGGGATCTCGAAGCCCACGTCCCAGAGTCCCGCGTCCTCCATGCGCTTGGCTTCCAGCCAGAGCCTCGTGTACTGCGGCCACAAGTCGGGCTGGGCCCACGTCTCGTCAGGCGGGTGGAAGCGCAGCTCGTCAAGCCCAGCCTCCTGCAGGGCAGCGAGCCGTTTGACGTCGAATGGGATCTGTGTGTAGAGATGGATGTGGTGCTTGGCTCCGAATTCCTGCTTGAGGAACCGGATGTAGCGCAGCGTGCGCTCGGGATCATAGAGGGGATCGCCTCCCGTGATGCCCGTGCCCTTCGCGCCGATCGACCTGACTTCGTCGGCCAGGCCCCGCAGGGCCGCTGCTTCATCAGAAGGGTCCAGCTTGCGCTCGTTGGCCCAAGCGAGGCTCGACATGCGCTTCTCCTCGCTGATCGGGCAGTAGAAGCACTTGTAGTGGCACACCCCCGTGATGAAGAGAACGAGCTTCGTTCCGGCCTCGCACAACGCGCAGCCCGTGGGCAAGTTCCCCTGAAGAAAGCTCCCGGCGGGACGCACATGCATCGCGGGATGACCGGCCACGACTTCGGACCAGTCGTCCTTCCTATTTCACCGTGCCGCAGGTCGGGCCCTGGGGCGCAAACCCGAGGGAAAGAAGTCTCGTCCGTGTTCTATGAGGGTCAGGCGCGCATTTCAACCACGCCAAGACCCCAAGAGGGGATGTAGGGGCTTTCGACGGCCCGCGCGTTGGGTCGTTCGGGTGAGCCCAAGTGACGATTGTCGTGAGCATGGACGTGCACAAAGAGACGACGACGT
>JBAZZN010000005.1:0-24684 GCA_041658815.1 Thermoplasmatota archaeon | reverse complement strand
CGGTGAGATTGAACGATCCATGGAATGCACCTTGGGGCTTGAGCCCAGCCTGCCACGAGCCAGCGTGCGGGGAGGGGATGTCTATCTTGGTCTCCTGGGCCATATCTGTGTGGACTTGCGCGGGGCCCACGGCTTGCGTACCGTTGGGGAAGTAGGATTGCTTGTCTGGCCCATACACTTCCAAGGAGAGCCACCCCCGCCCGTCCTGCTGAGTCCTAAGTGACACGTGGAGCCTCGCCGCGCCACGGGGACCATCGAACCCATAGCCCGGGAAGGGGCACGAGTTCGGGTCATCCGGGATCTTCACCACAGCCGTCGCGGCCTGCCCGACTGAAGTCACGTTCCCTTGTACGCTCCCCACGACAGACCAACTCGCGGCAGGAGACTCGGCGCCGACGTCCCCGGGTGCGTGGTCGTCAGGCGACGCCGCAGGCGCGGCGCATCCCGAGACGAGGAGCAATGCAGAGATAGCAAGAAGATGCCGGACGGACGGCGTGGTGTCGCGGTGCAAGTCTGTGCCCACCTTCGTGAGTGTGAAGCCCGATGGCCCCGCAAGAGGTTTGTGTCCTCACGGGGCCACCCACGGGCCAAGATCGACCCTAAGTGCTCATGAGCAAGATCGAGTCGCAGATCCACTCGGCCACGCCGACCTTGCACCAAGCGTTGCTGTAGTCGCAGATCCACTCGGCGACCACAAGGGTGCACGCGTGGCTGATGGTTCCGTTTTCCGTACTGACGCTCGCCGATGCCATTGGGGCCGTCATAGACAGCATGACCAGCAAGGTAAGCGCAATCACTCCGACCTTCATGTGTTGTAACCTCCATCTTGTGTCTTCCGCTGCCGCGCTTGTGGCGCGAGCGTGCGGTGACAAGACGCTCAATCCACGGAGGAAAGAAGTGCTCATCGGTCAACGCGTTGCTAGCAACGCCTCGCCTATGCCGCCGCGTAGCGCTCAGGCACGCATGTGGTGAGCGCTCCATCCGGGTGATACCGCTGCGGGTTGCGACCATCCGCACGCACCAGACCAACCCGCCTCAGTCGGGACACGTGATATGACACGAGTCGCTGCGAGACGCCCGCGCGCACACACAGGTCGGATTGTGTTAGACCAGGCTCGCTAGCGATGACGAGCGCGATGCGATTGCGAGTGGCGTCCTCCAGCACACGGTCCTGGTCCACGGCGGCCTGCGTGGGCGCGGCGCTGGGTTCGTAGTATCGCATCTCGATGCCGACTCGCCGCGCCCTGATAAGCGAATGAGCCCCCAGCATCCGGAGGTGGTGTTGTGAGACCGCGCGAGCGATACCCAGCTCACGACTGATCTCGCTCGCGGTGATCCCGGGGCGCGATGCGACCAGGCGGTGGATGCAGGCCCGGTTCTGGTTCTCCAGCACGCTTTGTGGCTTGATGCGCGTGTACAATGCAAGGAGCAGGCGTGGCAGGATCGCGAGCAGCACGGCCGTGCCGCCAAGCGTGGTGGCCACGACAGCAGCCGCGGGCATCGGGGTGCGATCTCGAAGCGTCTCTGTCCCCACCGTCAGGGTGCTCGCGTCCCCGCGCGCGTCACCCGAGCTGTCGCTCCCGCCAAGCTGCGGGGCGACGAGGCCGGTGAGCCCCATGGGTGTGGCTTCCCATTCGCCACGCCCGCGCACCTCGATGGCGACATGCTCGAATTGCCGTGACTCGTCGCCCAGATGCGCGTCACCCGTCGCGTCGGGCGAGCGCATCGCGCCAGAGAAGTCGAGCCGGAGCGTATCCGCATCGAGCGTGACGGCGCACTCGTCACATGCGAGGGAAAGACCATCTACCACAAGAGCCGCGTATCGGATGGTGCCAGACTGGGGGCCGGCGCTGTCGCCCGTCGTGGTCGCCACGGCGTCGATCATGACGTCGCTTCCGTCCTCTGCGCGAAGGAGGAGCCATGCGTCACGCAGGAGAAGAACGAAGCGCCCCTCGGCGCGGACTCTTGATCCTGGCACGGCATCCGTGCTCTGCGTGAAGCTGCCCGCGTCGATGGTGCGCGCGGGATCACTTGTGCCGCTGCACAAGTACCCGCAGTACTGTCGCGGTGTTGGAAGTTGCTGCAGAGCGAAGCCATCCTCGAACGACAGGGAGATGGTGCCGCCAGCGGGATCCGCGAGGAGTGCGACGAGGCACTCGTTGGGTCCGCAGTGGATAGATCGAAGTGAGGAAGCGCCCAGCGCGACTGGCGCGCGATCCGGGTCGCCAACCGTGCTCTCCACGAGTGGCTCCACCGTCACGCGCTGCCACGTGACGACCTCCCCGCGCGACGATGCCAAGTGGCCTGAGAGGCCGGCGCCGTCGAGGACGGCCTGCGTGATATCCAAGACGCCCGAGCGGGTCCCCACAAGTGTGGCACCAGCGAGCGTCGCGGAGGACGCGTGCTGCAAGTGGAGCGCAAATGGCGCGGCGCTCGCGAGCGGAAAAGCGACCAGTACCAAGAGCAATGCTGCCACGCGCATGAGGTCTCCCCGGCCGATGAGTGCTCCTGAGGGGTTCAGGCTTTGCGGTTGACGTCCGGGGCCTATACACAGGTCGCCTAGCAACCTTATGCACCACTGCGTGTGTGACCGATCGAGGAGACCATGCGGATCCTACTCATTCTCGTCTTGGGAGCCCTCCTGTTCGCGCCTGGGGCGCATGCTGCACTGGTTGATGGCATCGGATGCCGCGTGGGTGACTCCGAGATGTGCCAACGTCCTCCACCCATTTGCACGTCCGCCGGTCCTGACCACATCATGGTGGGCGTCACCATCTTCGGTGGCTGCTCGCCGATCTTCTCGGTGACGACGCTTCCGTAGGTCGGCCGAAGCGACGAGCGGGAGGCCGGATGTCCCAGCAGATACACTTGCCTCAGATCTCGGGCGAAAAGCCTATCAGTCGATGCGTTTCCTGCCAAGATCGAGGGTTGGATGCACGGCGAACCTGATGAGGCGGCGGGCCCGCAGATCCGTGGGAATCGTCAAGCGGCCCGCGACAGACTCCCGCTTGACGAGACGACAGATCCGCAGATCCGTCGGAAGATGGGCTACATCCTGGAGGCCACGCCACGCGTCCGCGCCAAACCAGGGCCCAAGCCGCACCAGGGGCTCGACGACGTTGACCTCGCACTCCTTCGTGCGCTCAACCAGGACGCGCGGAAAAGCTATCGCGACCTCGCCAAGGAACTGGGGCTCGCGCTCTCGACGGTCTCCTCACGCGTCAAGCGCCTCGAGACGGAGGAGTACATCACTGGCTACGTGCCCGTGCTTGACCCGCAGAAGCTCGGCCTCGACCTCGTGGTCATCGTGGGTGTGAAGATCACCCACGGCAAGCTGCTGGACGCGCAGAAACGCATCGCGAAGCTCGCGCGCGTGTTCGGCGTGTACGACGTGACGGGCGAGTGGGACAGCATGGTGCTCGCGCGCTTCCGCGACCGCGAGGAGCTCAATGATTTCGTGAAGGAGATCCTCGCGCTTCCCTACGTGGAGCGGACGGGCACGCAGCTCGTGCTCAACACGGTGAAGGAAGAGAAGCGAGTGCTCTTCTAAGCGGGTTTCTCGTCCCGCGCGAGTAGCGAGCGGAAGTCCTCGAGGAGGAAGACGGGCTTGTCCGAGATGTAGGAGAGCTCGCGTGATAGCGTTCTTCTGCTGGACACCACGTAAACGCGTTTGCCTCGCGAGCGGAGGAGATCGACGGCGCGCTCGAAGTCGGAATCCCCAGAGAACAGGAAGGCCACGTCGTAGTTGCTCACGGTGTTCACCATGTCCAGCACGATCTCGGTGTCAAGGTTCGCCTTGAAGGATCGCTCGCCAGTTTCGTGGTCCGTGATGACCTTGACGGGTTTTCGGCGCACGATGTAACCCGAATAGGACAAGAAGTCCAAGAACCGCGTCTGGATGGGGTCCGTCGCGGTCACGTCCGCGACGTAGTAGAAGCCGGCGTAGAACGTGCCCTTTCCGACGAAGAAGTCGCGGACCTTGCGGAAGTCCGCGAAGTAGCCTGCTTCGCGGAACGCGTAGTCCATGTTCGCGCCGTCCACGAAGATCGCGACGCGGTCCGAGCCGCGAACGATATCGTTCGGCTCGATCATCATTCCTTGGACCTCGAAGGCCGTGGACTTCGATGCTGGCTTGGGCGCGCTCTTGGGCGCCAATGCGACGTTGGCTGAGACCTGTGTGGTGAGGGCCGTCGCCGATGCTGGTGAGGCTGGCGCGAGCGTCGGCGCGGTCTGCGGGGGGACGGGGAGCGTGACCCCCGGCGGGGCCTTGCGTTTCTCGACGGGCTCTGCGATGGCGAACGTTTCCTTGTGCCGCAGGCGGACTAGCCACCAGTCCCCGTCCTGGACCTGGTCCACGAACGCTAGATCGACGAGGACGACCTTCCCGCCGGACAGCCGGCTGACTTTGCGGCCGTCCGCCTGCGCGTGGAACTGGATGGTGACGACGTCGCTCTCCTCGTTCATCGCGCATGGATGGGGCAGGTGGCTTAAGGAAGTCGGCGAAGGGGGGTTTGGCAACGACGTCGTCCAGCCACCCCGCAGCGGCGGCAAGGAGGGCACCATACCAATTCCTACAAATAGGATGATGTCCTATTGATAGGACGTGCAGGCCCTTCCTCTCCTTGAGTCGGCGTTCGGTTCGACGGCGAAGGTCAGACTCCTCCGGGTCCTCGCCGGTAGCCCAGACCGGTGGTTCTCCGAAGCCGACCTCGCCAGGTCCATCCGTATGAGTCCGAACACGGTGAACCTCTCGGTCGCCCAACTCGAGGGGCACGGGTTCCTCGTTCGCGACGACAGGCGCGTCAAGTTCGAATCACGCTCTCCCCTCGCGTTGGCGCTGCAACGCCTCGTCGCGGCCGAGGAGGACGCCGTGCGACGGCTCTCCGACGCGATCCGACCGCTCCTCAAGCCTGGAGAGTCGTGCGTCCTCTTCGGGAGCGTGGCTCGTGGGGAGGCGACGCGTGAGAGCGACGTGGACCTGCTGCTCGTCGCGGCGGACCACGATCGCATCTCGGGTTTGGCCGTCTCGATCGGTCAGACAGCGCGGAGCACCCACCCTGGGCCCTACCGCACGCTCCACCTGACGCCAAGCGAGATCAGGGCGCGCTGGAACTCGCCGCTCATCCAGGGAGCGCGGACAGAAGGCGTCCTCCTTGCGGGCGTCCCGTTGGAGAAGTTCCTTTGAGGACGCGCAAGGTCGCCCCGGCGAAGGCCCGCATCCATTGGGAGAAGGCGACGAGGTTCTGCGTGGCGGCACAGGCAGCTGCCCAGCAGGAGGCGTGGGACGCCGCGGTGTCAAGCGCGATCCACGCTGCTATCTCCATGGTTGACGCGATCTGCGTGCGACACCTTGGAGAGCGCGTCTCGTCCGACAACCACGACGACGCGGTCACACTCCTGTTCTCCATCGAGCGCATCCCGCGGGAGGAGCGCGAGCAGATCGCCAAGCACTACCGTGGACTCATTGCGCTCAAGCACTGGGCCGAGTACGACGACCGCCTCTGCACGAGAGCGGAGTCCTCGCGGGCGCTCCAAGCGGCCGCGCGGATGTCCGCGAAGGCGCGTGCGTGGGTCGAGTAGGGCGGTAAGCCTCATTCGACCCGCGCGCCCTGTGCCGCTGTCGATGCGCTTCGCGGAAGAGGTCGTCGCCACTCACTTCGTGCCGACGTGGCGTGGCATGCTCGCGCGGGAGCTTTCGGCGCGAGGCTTGCCCCAGACGGAGATCGCTGCGCTCCTTGGCGTCACGCAGAGCGCCGTGTCCAAGCACTTGACGGGCCGTCTCGGGATGCACGCTGGTCTGGAGGCGGAGCCTCGGATGCGCTTGGTGGTCGAGCGCGTGGCGCGGGGGCTGACCGAGAAGTCGATGTCACCCTTCGAGGCCCTGCACGAGGCCGAGGCGCTCGTGCGCGCCTTCGAGGACCGCGGCCCCATCTGCACGATCCACGAGGACGAGTTGCCGGAACTGCGGGGTCTGGGCTGCGACATCTGCGTTCGAGTGGACGACTCGTCGCCACTGCTCGCGGAACAGGCCGCGCTGTACGACCTCCGAGCGGGGCTGCGCATCCTCGAAGCCACGAGCGGCCTCGCGCGCGTGATGCCTCACGTCGGGATCAATATGGCGCGGGCGTTGCCTGGAGCGCGTGACGTGACGCAGGTCGCTGCGGTTCCGGGTCGCCTCATCGTGGTGAAGGGCAGCGTGCGCTCGCCCGCGCCGCCCGAGTTCGGCGTGTCGCGGCACGTGGCGGAAGTGCTCCTCGCCGTGCTGCGGGCAGATGCCTCGCGTTTGGCGTGCGTGAACCTCGCTCCCGAGCCAGCACTGCTGGACGCGGCCCGAAGGCGCGGCTGGATCGTGGAGCGCGTGCCAGCCGAGGTCGAGCGCGCGCCCTCCACGCTGCGCTTTCCCAGTGGGTCCGTTCCGGACGTCTTCCATCACGAGGGCGCCTTCGGGGTCGAGCCGCAAGCGTACTTCGTCGCTGGGAACGCCCAGGCCCTCGCTCTGCGGCTGAAGGCGCTGATAGAAGACCTACGTGGTTGAAATATAATGGTCCGTGCAGACTGGTCTGAAGGAATAAAGGCGAAAATGCTTATGGGGTGGGGGCCCCTGCAAAAAGACGGACGCCCGCGTGCGCCCAGGTGCTCCCTCCGGCCATGGTCCTCCTCGCCATCGAGAACCTGCCGCCCGTGGGAACGGTCCTCGCCGAGGCACTGTTCTTCCTAGTCCTCGTGCTGCTCTCCGCATTCATGTCCGGAAGCGAGGTCGCGCTCATCGGCTTCTCCAAGCTGCGCCGCCGCCAACTCGTCCAAGAGAAGAACTCCCGCGTGGCCGCCGTCGAGCGGCTCATGGCGAATCCGCAGCGGTTCCTCATCACGATCCTCATCGTGAACACGCTCGTGAATATACTCGCGGCCGCCGTCGCGGCCATCATCGCGGAGGACCTCTTTGGCAAGGTCGGCGTCGCCGTCGCGACGGGCATCGTCACCCTCGTCATCCTGACCTTCGGCGAGATCACGCCCAAGGCCTACGCGGCCTCGCACGGCGAGAGGTGGGCGCTTCGCGCGGCGCCAGCGCTCCTTGCGCTCCAGAGCTTGCTCTTTCCGATCGTTTGGACCTTCGAGCGGTTCACGAAAATGATGTTCAAGAACCTCGGCAAGGGCTCGCACGGCGGGGCCAGCTTCCGTTCTGAAGAAGAGATCAAGACGCTCATCACGGTGGGCGCCGAGGAGGGAGTGCTCGAGGAGAAGGAGGAGGACATGCTCCACTCCGTCATCGAGTTCGGCGAAACCACTGCCAAGGAGATCATGGTCCCGCGCATCGACATGGTCGCCGTGCCTGGCGACGCGACCATCGAGCACATCCGCGCCTTCGCCCTCGACTCCGGCTTCAGCCGCATCCCCGTGTACCAGGGCACTGTCGATAACGTCACTGGCATCCTGTACGTGAAGGACCTCCTGCTGCACCTCGTGAGCAAGGCCAGCGGCACTGCACACGTGCGCGACCTCATGCGCGAAGCGTACTTCGTGCCCGAGTCCAAGAAGCTCGACCAGCTCTTGCAGGAGATGCGCGACAAGCGCGTGCACATGGCCGTCGTCATCGACGAGTTCGGCGGCACGGCAGGACTCGTCACCCTAGAGGACGTCATCGAGGAGGTCGTGGGCGACATCTTCGACGAGTATGACCTCCGCAGCGAGCCCGTGCGGCAACTCGACGAGAAGACGGCCATAGTGGACGCGCGAACGCACGTCGCGGACGTGAACGACGCGCTCGACATCGAGATCCCCGAAGAGGAAGGCTACGACACCGTCGCGGGCTACATCTACGACAAGCTCGGGCGTCTTGGCAAGGAAGGCGAGGTCGTGCATGGGCCCGGCTTCGACATGGTGGTCGAGAAGGTCAGCAACCGGCGCATCCTCCGCGCTCGCGTCGTGAAGCACAGACTTGGGGACCCGGGGGGCTTGTCCCCTGAAGGCGAGAACGACGACGAGCTCAGCCACTCGCTGCGCCGGTGAGACGACTTCACAGCGGCCGCGTCTGCAGCACGAACACGCACCGCGCATCGCCACGCGATTGGCATTGGAGCTCGGTCCCCTTGGCTTCCGCAGCATGAAGCTGCGAGACCGCCCCCATCAAGAAGCCAAGCGCAAGGTCGCACGTGGTCGAATGCGCGCCCGGCTGGCGCTCGAAAAGGTCCTGTCCGCTGAACGTGAACCGGTCGCCCTGCGCGTCCTCAAGGCGCAGTGACCCCAAGCCCATCTCCCCGTAAGCCGCGCAGAGGGTCTCGATGTCGGGCGCATCAGTGTCACGCGCGACCGACCGACCCAAGCGCACTAGGACCGTGCGGTCCGCGCGCGTCTCGTCGATGAGCGCTCGCACGATGCGCTTCACGAACGGGCGCGCCACGCGGTTTGTTATCAATTGCTGGCGCGATGCGTCAAGATCGCCCAGCACCTTCGCGCTCTGGATGGACACCGCCGCTTCGCCCGCCACGATGCGCAGGAGTTCCTGGTCCGCCGCCTGGTATCGCTCTTGCGTGGCACGCGTGGGATAGACCATGATCGCGCCGATCGGTTCCGCGTTTGGCCCAGCCCCAGCAAGCGCGACCGCGAGTGGTGCCACATGCGGATCATGCCCGCCCTCGAGATCGCGTGCCCATGTCCTTGCTGGCCGGTCGCGTGTGGTGGCGAGCGTCAGCGTCACTCGGCCCGCATGAAAGATGTCTCCGCACGTCTCGATCACGCGCTCCGCAACGCGGTCCACGTTGGGTTCACCCACGAGCGCGTGGGTCACTTCCGCGATGCGCTTGTGCACGGTGCTCTCGCGGTCGATCCGCGCCATGAGCCGCACGTGCTCGCGGAGGAAGAAAGCGAACGGCGCGAGCACGAGGACCGCGAGCGGGTGATAGCTCCACAACGCGACGACGGCGAGACCCGCGCTCACGCCGACCGCGACGTGAAAGACCGTCGGCACGAGGAAGCGCTCTCGGTACACGATGAACGCGCTCGTGCTCTCACGAAGCGCGAAGAAGGCGGACACCATCGTGAGGTTGACCACCGTGTAAACACTGATGGCCAATGCTGCCGCCAGCGCTGGGTGCGCGTGCAACGCCTGGAGGCCCGTGAACGCGGCCGCCGCGCTTGCCGTCGCTATCGCGAGGACGGCGACGTTCGCGGAACCACGCAGCCAACCGCGGCGCGTCGTGTACTGGTAGATCGTCATCGCGGGAACGGCGAAGAGGATGACGAGCGGGACGGGAAGCGTGAGGAGCGCGACGAACACGAGCATCTCGTCAGGCGCGAGTGCGACTCGTTGGCCGCGCCAGTCAAAAAGAAGAAGACTCCGCAACACCAAGTGCGAGCTGCCCGCGAGCGTCAGCGCGAGGAGCCACTGCTGGGGCGTGGGGGCCGTCCCACGCGTGATGGCCAATGCGAACGCGCCCACGGTGAGGACAAGGATGATGCCTGCGAGTGCGGCCGCGCCCAAGATGAGGCGCCGCCACGCGCGGGGTGGCTCGGGCATGGCGGGGGGGCCGCTCATGGATGACCCTCAGACCAACGAGGGGTATGGGGCTATCGCTTGTCCTGACTTTGACGCGCGCCGACGCCGGCTCGCTCGCCTCCCCGCTTCTCAACGAAGCTCTGCCACGAGTCCCCCATCCACCGTGAGCGTGTGCCCACTCACGTACGTGCCCGTCTTCACGAGGAATAGCACGGCGTCCGCGATCTCTTCTGGCGCGGCGAGGCGCTTGAGGGGGATGTGCTTCGTGATCTGACGCTGGAACTCGGGGTCCAAGATCTGCCCCTGGTTGAAGCCCGTCTCGGTCCAGCCTGGCGCGACGGCGTTCACGCGCACGTGGGGCGCGTACCGCAGCGCGGCTTGCCGCGTGAAGTGGATGAGGGCGGCCTTCGTCAAGGAATAGAGCGGCGCATCCGTGAGCGCATAGTAGCCCGCCACGCTCGCGATGTTCACGATGCTGCCGCTCTTGCGCTCCATCATGCCCTTCCCTAACCGCCACGTGATCTCATAGGGCGCGCGGAGGTTCACGTTCATCACGTCGTCCCAGCGGTCCATGTGGGTCTCGAACCCGCCGCCCTCCGTGTGCGCGTCGATGGCGTGCTCGACCACGCCGGCGTTGTTCACCAGCACGTCCACGTGGCCCCAGTGGCTCTCGGCGGCTTCGACGAGTTGCCCGATGCTCTCGCGCTTCGTGAAGTCCGCCTGGATCGCGTGTGCGGAGCGGCCAAGTCCCTTCACTAGACCCGCGACGATGTCCGCGTCATCCTTGGACTTGGAGTAGTGCACCAGCACGTTGGCGCCTGCCTCCGCGAGCGCAAGCGCCGTGGCGCGACCGATGCCCGTCGCCGCGCCCGTGACCAGTGCGACCTTGCCGTGGAGCTCGCCCACCATGCCTGACGCGAGGGGGCGTGGAGCGGAAAACACCTGCTAAAGGGGGGGTCTGGGGGGCTCGCCCCCCAGAGTCGCGTCGGATCGCCGCCTGGCAGTGTCGGGTCGGCGCACTCAGCTACGATACCCAAAGAGACGATCGTACCGCTTGTGGTCACCGATAAAGACGATCCGTACGCCCGGCGGGACGTCCTTGCGAACGCGGATCGTGTAGAGCGCACGCCATCCTTCCGGCAAAGCCAGCCGATACAAGTTCCCGTAGTGATGGAACTTCTTTGGGACTCGCTCGGTCTGGATCCGCTCTCCCAAGCCTGCCGGGTCGGACTTGAGTCGGAGAACGTGGCGCCGGATCGCCCCTTGCTGGAGAGGCGGCGCGGCCGCCCACTCTCTCTCATCGACGGCAACGTCGTGGATCACAACTTGACCCACTTGTGTTTCGATTCGTAGATGACGGCCTCGATGCTCATAGGGCACCAGAGCACGCCAGTCGGCAGGATGACCGCGTTCCCCTGGCGCTCCATCTCGGAGACACAGGCTCGGATGGTGCTGTGGCGGACGCTCTTCGCGCCGAACCGACGCTTGATCTCCTCAAAGGTGATCGGGTCCTCGCCGCGCTCGTTTGCCTCGCGGACGATCGCCTCCACACGCCAGTAGGCCCTCATGTTTGGCACGGGCCCGCCTCGCGTGACGCGGCGGAGCGCAGCAGGCGTCGTGGGGGGAGGTGGCACGACCTCATGTTTCGACTCTGTCATAAGACATAGATGTATCAAGGCTGAGCTTAAGAATTCGCATGGAAGACCCCGGTCGGGACGCTGTCGTTCAACGTCATACAAGCAATCCTTATCTCCCCCCTCCCGACCTGGGCAACTTGTGCGCGCGTTCCTCGTCATCGTCGCGGTCCTCATCCTCCCCATGGCGGCCCTATCGGGTTGCATCGGGAAGGGGGACGGGCCCCCCGTCAAGACGAACGAGACTAAGGCCTCCACGAATGCGACGAACTTCACGCTGCCCGACGACCGGGGCGTGTCCGCGGCGGCCAACGAAACGAACAAGACCGAAGCCGGCACGTTCGGCGAGCAGCACACGCACGACTACTGGAAGGGCAAGGAGCAGATCGTCATCTTCCAGCAGGACGTCGGCTTCTCCACGGTGCCCCTCTTCCCCGAGGGCCCGGGCACGAACGCTGAGGGCTCCGCGTACATCAAGCTCGATCAGCCCACACTCATCTATGAGGGGACCAACGAGGTCGTCGTCCTCATCAAGGGCAGCGTTGACCCCACCCTGCCCGCCACGCCCGACCCCGCCCCGCCGACCGTGAAGCTGTCGTACCGCACTGCGGCGGACAACAAGTTCCACGCGGCCCCGGCCGTCACGCTGGGATCCCCCATCACGCTGGCCGTCACACCGCAGCAGACGGACATGCCGCACAGCGTGTCCAGCTTGTGGGCGTTCCAGCTCCTCACCGACAAGCCGTACTTCTCGTCGGTCAACGTCACCATCACGATCAAGCGTGGCGCGGCCATCGTGGATTGGCCCGGCCACCCCGACTTCTACGCCGAGAAGACCGAGCGAGTCATCGTGGACAAGGACTTCAAGGTGCACCGCGCGGGCATCGAGGAAGGCATCGCGTACGGCTCGGCCTCATCCTGGGTCGCGCCCGACAAGCTCATCAGCTATCAAACTGGCTTGCTCGACGTCTTCATCAACATCACGAAGGCCACCGCGAGCAACGGCGCCACGCCCACTGGCTTCTTCCTCGAGTACCACAACGCGACCATCCTCGACGCAGAGGACACGTTCAACGAGCGCATCGACGACAAGGACAAGGGGCGCTCGTTCAGCCACAAGGACTTCCACTTCGTCGTGAAGGTGGACCCCGCAGGCATGGACGGGCCTTACCAGCCGTCGAGCCGTTGGGGCTTCCGGCCCGTCGCCACGTTCGCGGAAACGCCTGCGGCCTCGATGTGCCCCGGCTGCTTCGCGTACGACATCGAGTACCACTTGACCATCGTCGCGCACAAAGCGACGGATGCGACGGCGCTTGTGAATTAAGCACGACCGGCGGAGCGGCCCCGGGGCACAACTCCTCCCTTGGAATCGAGGCATAGGTGCGCGCGTGTGAACCACGCCAAGAAGCAAAGAACCCAAGAAACCAAGCCCGCCGTCAGATCGCCTGACGTCTTGGCTTCTTGGAGTATTGGCTTCTTGGCGTGGATCAGGAGCCGTCACAAGCAGAACAAGCCAGGATCCCGTGAGTTGGACTCTCACGTTCCCTGGGGAAGTTTGCGCCCCGGGGCCCCATGTTCGGGCGCCTCAGACTGTTCGTACGAAACGTTCAGGTGACGGCGCTTGTTTCATCCCCCTGAGGCCTGTCATGAGAACCATGCTGCTAGTGCTTGCCATCCTCGCCACCACCTTCTCCGTCGTAGGCGTCGCAGAGGCCAGCGGTCCCGGCGGTTCCTGCCACATCGTCATGGGGGACGAGATCGCGGAGGTCTACGGCACCGGCACCCCGCTCGACGGCAAGGGTGCGGGCGTCCCGAAGATCGAGTGCTACTACTGACGCACCATCAGGGGGCTCGCAGCCCCCTGAAAACCCTTATTCTTGGTCAGCCCTGCCCGCACCCGATGAAGGTCTTCCTCGTCGGGTGCGGAGCGCTTGGCACCGCCATCGCGAAGGGCGTCACCACGATGCCTGGCGCGTCGCTCACGCTCTTCGACATCGATCACCACAAGGCCGTCACGCTCGCTCGCGAGACGCTCGCGCCCGTCGTCAAGACCGTGGACGATGGCATCGTTGACGCGGACCTCATCGTCGAAGCGGCCTCGCAAGCCGCGCTCAAGGAGATCGCGCCCAAGGTCATGACTCGAGGAAAGACGTTGATCGCGCTGAGCGTCGGCGCACTTGTGGACGGTGCTTTCCTGAACGAGGTCACGCAGCTTGCCAAGCAAAAGGGCGGCAAGCTCCTCGTGCCAAGCGGCGCGCTCGCGGGACTCGACGCGGTCCGCGGCGCGGCCGAAGGCGGGCTCGACGAGGTCACGCTCGTCACCGCCAAGCCCCCCGAAGGATTCGGCCTCTCGGGGCTCACCGAAGCGAAGGTGCTCTACGAGGGCAGCGCGACGGAAGCCGTCAAGAAGTACCCCAAGAACGTGAACGTCGCCGCCGCGCTATCACTCGCAGGCATCGGGTTCGAGCGAACGAGGGTCCGCATCGTGGCGGACCCCGCGCTCACGGCGAACACGCACACGGTCGTCGCGACGGGCGCCTTCGGCCGGCTCGAGTGCCGCGTCGAGAACCGTCCATCACCGCAGAACCCCGCGTCGAGCTACCTCGCGAGCCTTGCGGCCCTCGCGCTCATCCGGCGCTTCGTGCAGCCCGTGCAGATCGGGACGTAGTTACTGACCGGCTTAGCGTCAGCGTGACGACCGGTAGTGATTGAGATCTTCCTTCAGTTTCGCCGTCGCGGCAGCCGGGTCGGCAGAGTACAGGATGCTGCGCGAGGCGCTGACGATAGCATTGTCGCCGTTGGGATTCCCGCCGAAGCGGATGGCGTGCTCGGGCGAGCCGCCTTGTGCGCCGACTCCCGGGATGAGGATGAGCGTGTCGGGCCCCGTAAGTTGCCGGATGCGGCGCAGCTCCTCGGGGAACGTCGCGCCGGCCACGAGGCCGACGTTGTTGTTCACGTTCCACTTCTTGGCGAGCTTCGTCACGTGCTCGTACACGAAGTCGCCGTTCTCAAGCTTCATCGATTGGAGGTCCGCAGCGCCTGGGTTCGACGTGCGCGCCAGCACGAAGACGCCGCGCTCTGGGCGCGAGGAGAAGGGCTCGACCGAGTCGCGGCCCATGTAGGGCGGCACGGTCATGGCGGAGGCACCCAACCTGTCGAAGCCCCAAGTCGCGTAGGCCTTCGCCGTGTTCCCGATGTCGCCACGCTTCCCGTCGAGGATGACTGGCGCGTGACGCTCCGCGGCAGCGACGACCTCCGCGAGAGCGCCTTGACCGCCGGGGCCTATGGCGTCGAAGAACGCGGCGTTGGGCTTGTAGGCGCACGCGTGGTCCTTCGTCACGTCGATGATATCGAGCAGGAAGACACGCATCTCCTCTGCGACGTTGCCCACGCGGGGAAGCTTCTCGACGTCAGGGTCAAGGCCCACGCAGACCCACGAGTCGTTCCGACGCGCCGTATCGTGGAGCCGCTCGCGAAAGGATCTCATGACTATTCGTCGTCGCCGACGTTCCAGAACATGCGCTTGCCCATCGATTCGATGATGAGCACTTCGGAGCCAGGCGAGAGGGCGGCCTTCTCGTTGTCCGAGACGGGCAGCTCGAAGTTCTCGTACGTCTCCATGTCCATGACCTGGGCTTGCTTCCCGTGGATGTTGAGGATCTGGACCTTGCGCTTGTCCATCATGGGGATCTTGCACTTCTCAGTGACGGGCGCGACCATGCTGCGCTTCACACCATCGAACATGCCTACCGCATCGATGCGGGCTTTGGCCGCGCCGTGCTTCCCAGGCTTGGACGTGGTGATGGAGAGGATCTTGCAGGGCTCCTCGTCGATGACGACGTAGCGCCCCTCCTTGAGCTGACGGACTTCACCCTGGGTGGTGGACATGGGCTTCGAGCCGGCCCATCGAACACCCCCTTTATAAGTGTCGCGCCCGTTCGCGGAACCAAGCATGGATGACCCGCGACTGCGCCTCTTGCGGGGAATGGCCGACGCCGTCGCGCGCGTCGTACGCGAGGCGCCCCCCGAGCGTTTTGGTGTCGAACTGGGCATGGGGGCGGACGGAACGCCCACCAAGATGGTGGACGACCTGGCCGAGAAGGAGATCCTTGCCCACCTCAAGCGGAGCAAGGCCAAGCTGAACCTCCTCAGCGAGGAGGCCGGCTACGTGGACCTCAAGGGGCAGAAGCTCCTCGTCGCGGACCCCATCGACGGCACAACGAACGCGGCGCGCGGCATCCCGTTCTACTGCGTGAGCCTCGCCATCGGGAAGAAGGACCTCAGTGACGTGGAGGCCGGCATCGTCCTCAACCTCGCGACTGGCGACAAGTTCGAGGCGCTCGCGGGCAAGGGCGCCACGCTCAACGGCAAGCCGCTCAAGGTCCGCGCCGAGGACAAGGAACTCATCGTGAGCAGCACGCTCCTCACGAAGGGAGTGCACCGCAGCTTCGGCGCGAGCGCGTTGGAGATGTGCCTCGTCGCAAGCGGCGCGCTCGACTGTTACCACTACCCCAAGCCCGTCCTCCGCATCATCGACGTCGCAGCGTCCACGCTCATCGTGCGCGAGGCCGGCGGCGTCGTGCTGGACCGCGCGGGGAAAGACCTGGAGCTGCCCCTCTCGCTGGTGCCTAGGTTCGGGCTCACGGCGGCATCGAGCCGAGAATTGGCGACCAAGATCGGAGGCGCGCCATGAAGTTCGGCCTCACCACGAAGCCCGACGACCCTCGCCGAGTGAAGGTCGCCAACCACATCGTCCAGTTCCTGCTGGGCAAGGGGGACCTCGTCGTGGACGATGACCTCGCGCCCCACATTGGGGAGAAGGTCGCAAGCGCCCCGCTGCGCGAGATCAAGTGCGACGTCATGGTCGTCGTGGGTGGGGACGGCACGATCCTGCACACGCTCCAGCACAACAAGGCGCCGGTGTTCGGCATCAACATGGGCGAGCTGGGTTTCCTGACCGAGATCGAGCCCATCGAACTCGCGGATGGCTTGCGCCGCGTGCTCGCGGGCGACTACTTCCTGGAGCACCGTCTGAGGCTCGCGGCCTCGCTCAATCAGCGGCGCTTGCCCGACGCGACCAACGAGGTCGCGGTGAAGACGAAGCGCATCGCGAAGATCCTCCAGTTCGAGATCGCGTGGGGCGACCGTGAACTGGTGCGCCTCCGCGGCGATGGGCTCATCGTCGCGACGCCCACGGGCAGCACGAGCTATGCCATGAGCGCTGGCGGCCCCATCGTTGACCCGCGTGTGGAGTGCTTCGCGCTCGTGCCGCTCGCGGCCTTCTCCCTCTCATCGCGGCCCATGGTCCTTCCGCCTGATAGCGTCCTCCAGATGCGCATCCTGCAGCGCGACAAGGAAGCCGTCATCGTCGTGGACGGCCAGCACGAGGAGCTGATGCGGGAGGGCGACACGCTCACGCTCTACGCGAGCGAGGAACGAGCGCGGTTCGTGCGGTTCCGCCAGCAGTTCTTCCACAGGCTGAAGAGCCGGCTGGGGTAACGCCGGTTCGCGGCGACCAGTGGTCTGGATGGTCTGACCGTTACCCACATCTCGAGACGGGCGCAAGCGCCGGCGCGAGGGCAAGCGCAAGCGATTGAGGTGCCGTGATCCGCTCAAGGAGGTCGAGGATGGCCGAGCATTCGGCAGCAGAGCGGCGCGCGAATCGGTAGAATCGTGCCTTTGTGGGTAACGGTCGCGTCGTTGGCGGCACGCTCGTCGTGGGCGCAGATACGTTCCTCGCGTCAATAGGGGATGGCAACTCGCCGGCAGCAAGCGCCGGCCCGAGCTGGTCAGACGCGATCGATGTTGAAGGATTCGTGCTCTGGTAGGCTCCAGGGGCACCCCCTCATTGGATGACTCCTTGACTGCCCCAGTTTTCAGCATGACGACTGCGCCATGATGATCCTACTCGAACCACTTGTCGTATTGGCCGTGGTCGACGATGTCGAGGAAGATGACTTCACGTCCCACGATCGTGTAGAAGCATCGGTAGAAGTTGGCGAGGTCGAAACAATAGAGGTTCTCGGCTCCATATGACGCCACGAAGTGCTGCGGTATCGAGCGCTTCGGGATGGGTTCGCCGGCCTGTCCGTCAGCCCGGACCCGCAGCAGAGCGGTCTGGAGGCTCTTCCAAATCGCCTGCTGCGGCTGACGCCCCGCGCGCGCAGCGGCCTCAATCCGGTCGTACTCAGGCTTTGCTTTCAGGTGTTTTGCGACCTTCGTCGGCTTGAACCCGGGCACGCGCGTTCCCTTCCAAGCTCACGATTAGAACGGCTCGGCGCTCGCGGCTGCCTGTAGCAGTTCTAGGTTCGTCGTGTGTGTCCACTGCACGCCTTTGGATCCCTCGATGGCCATTCCTTGGTCGAAGAGGAACTGGAGCGCGCGATGGAGGCGCGGCGAGTTGGTTCCGTGCCCCCGCGCGGCGAGCGCGCGAAGAATGTGGCTGCGGCTCACGGGGACGTCGGCCTTCTTGAGGACGACGATCACGCGCTCGATCACGCCGACGGTGACTTCGATGCGCGCCTTATGGGGCGGTTTTGACGCGACGCGGGACGATCGGAGGACAGCGCCGCGGCGTGCGACCTTCGGATGGGCAGTCACGTAAGGATGTTTACTCTCATGGGGTAAAGAACTTTCGTGGGGCGTAGGAGACGAGCCCGGTGACTTCTTCTGGGCTCGTTGGGGTCTTGGTGTCTTTGTTTCTTGGCGTGGCGCTGCGCCAAGACACAAAGAACCCAACCTTTGAGCGAGGAGCGAGCCCCGCCTTCACTGCCCTTCGCTTCGTGCCTTCACGAACGGCGCGAGCACTCGGGCGAGCTCCTTGGCCTTCTCCTTCGTCGTTCCTTCGACGAAGCGGTGCTTGCGCTCGACGGACTCGCCCGCGACGAGGCCCTCGACGATCGTGTGCGAGCCCTTGAGGCCAACTTCGGTCTCCGCTAAGCCCAGGTCCGCGGCGCTCATGACGCGCACGCGTCCGGCCTTGGCAGACTCATCCACGAGCTTGAAGCGGGGGAAGCGCGGCTGGTTGGCGCCCGAGACGACGGCGATGAGCGCGGGGAGTGGGGCGGCCACGATCTCCCAGCTCGAGCCCAGGTCGCGCTTCGCGACGGCGTTGTGGCCCTCGACTTGCAGCTCTTCCACTGACGTGACTTGCGGCACGCCCAACCACTCGGCCACGCCAGATGGCACTTGGCCAGTTGCCGAGTCCGCCGATTCCTCGCCACAGAGGACGAGGTCGAAGTGGCCCAGCTTCTGCGCCGCGCGAGCAAGCACGAGGGACGTGGGGAACGTGTCGGCGCCAGCGAACAGGCGGTCGCTCGCGAGGAGGCCGCGGTCCGCGCCCATTCCGACGCACAAGTCGAGGTGGCCGCGCGCGAATGGCGGGCCCATCGAGACGACGGACACGGTGCCGCCGTGCTTGGCGCGTAGCTCCAAGGCGACTTCGAGCGCGTTCTTGTCTGCCGCGTTGAGGACGTTCTCGGCCTTGCCGCGGTCGAGCGTCTTCGTCTCGGCGTTGAACGTGACCTCTTCGGGCTTGGGAACGATCTTCACGCAGACGACGATGTCGAGACTCAAGCGGTCACCTCCTTCTTGGTGGCGAGTTCTTCCATGAGCGCGGGCAGCAGCTCGAAGAGGTCCGCCACGATGCAGACGTCAGCGTGCTCGAATATGGGGGCCGACGCGTCCTGGTTGATGGCGATCACGGTGCCAACGTCCGCGAGGCCGGACGTGAAGTGGCTCGCGCCGCTCACGCCAACGACGATGGCCAGCTTGCCGCGCAGAGCGATGCCCGTGGAACCGATCTGGCGCTCACGCGTCGAGACGCCGATATCGACTAGGGGGCGCGTGACGCCGATGGATGCGCCAAGCGCGTCCGCGAGCGCGTTGATCAGCTTCATGTCGCCGCCTGTGCCCAGGCCCGCAACGACGGAGCGTTCGGCCGCGCCGACGTCCTCCAATGCGACGAGGCGACGGTCCATCACGGCGCAGCGCTCGTCGGATGGCTTCAGCTCGACGGGCACGCGCTCCACGCGACCCGACCGCGTCGGGTCGCTTGGCCGGGGCCGGAAGACGCCGGGGCGCACTGTGGACATCTGGGGGCGCGTGTGCTCGCACTTGATGAGCGCGAGGACGGAGCCACCAAAGCCGGGCACGCCCGCGACGAGGAGCTTGTTCTTGGGATCGACGTCGAGGCGCACCGCATTGGCCGTGAGGCCCGTGCGCAAGCGAACGGCGAGCCGGCCCGCGAGGTCGCGTCCGTTGGGTGTGGAGCCCACGAGCAGGAGGTTGGGCTTGCGTTCCTGCACGAGCGCTGCCATCGTCTTCGTGTAGGCGTCCGTGAGGTACGTCTCAAGGAATGGGTGGTCCGCGATGAACGCCTCGTCGGCGCCGCGACGGATGCATTCCTCGCCGATGGAGACGTCGAGGCTGTGCCCGAACACGACGGCGATGAGGGGCTCGTGCAGCGTGTCCGCGAGCTCGCGCCCGCGGCCAAGCAACTCCAGCCCGACGGGGAGGAGCTTGCGTTCGAGCTGCTCCATGAAGACCCAGACTCCGCGGGACTCCCTCATGGCGACACCCCCTGGGGCAAGAGCAGTTCGGTCACGTCGGCCACCTTGGGCCCTCCGAAGCGGCGCGCGCCGTCATCGAAGTTCTGGATGCAGTACGGGCACGAGGTCGCAAGCGTCGTGAGCTGCGCGGCCTTGGCTTGGTTGTAGCGACGGTCCGAGAGGCGCTCTCCTTCTTCTGAGCGCCACATGCCGCCACCGCCGCCTCCGCAGCAGAGCGCGTTCGACTTGTTGTCGTGAAGCTCCACGAGTTCGAGGCCGGGGACTGACTCAAGCAGGCGACGCGGCGCTTCGTACACGCCGTTGTGCCGGCCCAGGAAGCACGGGTCGTGGAACGCGACCGTGCCCTCGCGCCGCGCGGGGGTGGGGAGCTTGCCCGCGTCGTAGAGGCGCTCCAGCAATTGCGTCGAGTGGATGACCTCTGCGGTGAGGCCGTGCTTGGGGTAGAGGTTGCGGAAGATGTCGTAGCAGTGGGGGCTGACGGCGACGATGGTCTCGGCTCCCGTGGCCGCGAACGTCTTCACGTTCTCGCCCACGAGGCGATCGAGATAATCGCGCTCACCGTTCGAGCGTACGGAGTCTCCGCAGCAGCGTTCCTTCCCGCCAAGCACGCCGAACTCGACGCCCGAGGCGGTGAGCAGGTTCGTGAGGCTGCGCACGACGCGTTGCAAGCGTGGGTCGTACGAGGCGGCGCAGCCTACGTAGAGCAGCGTCTTCGTGCCGGCCGTCGCGTCGCGAAGGCCCAAGCCCTCGCTCCACTTCGCGCGTTCGGCGCGCGGGTCGCCCGATGGGTTGCCCTCTTCGAGCGTGCTCCAGAGGAGGCGGTGCGCCTCGGGAGGCGCTGTCCCCTCCTCGAACGAGAGTGCGCGCAGGCCCATGATGGCTTCCACGATGTTGACGCCGCGGGGGCAGCGTTCTTCGCAAGCGCGGCAGGCCACGCAGCGCCATAGCGCGCCGTTGCCCGCGATGCCAAGCTGTGCTTGGCGCATCAATTGCCTTGCGGAGACCATGCCGCCGCCGTTTATCGAGCCCATGGGGCAAGTGGCGGAGCACGTGCCGCATTGATAGCACATGTCCATGGCGCCCGCTGTCGCGGCGCGGGCGCGTGCGTAGCGCGCGTCGTCCACGACGATGGGGTTCGCTGCGGTGGTCTTCACGCGGATCCCTCCTTTTCGTGTCCGGCTCGGCGACCGTGCATCTCCACCATCTTCTCCGCGAATCGTTTGCCCTCGGCGGCCGAGACCCACGCGAGTTGGAGGCGCGCGGGGTCGATGCCTTTGGCTTCCAGCTTCTTCTTCCAGCGCCCGATGCGCTTCTCCGTCTCGAGGTTGGCCGTGAGGTAGTGGCAGGACCCGGGGTGACAGCCCGTGATGATGACTGCGCCGGCGCCACGCTCGAGCGCTCGGAGGACGAACTTCTCCGAAACGCGGCCCGAGCACATCGTGCGGATGATGCGCGAGGATGGCGGATACTGGAACTTGGCGACGCCCGCCTGGTCAGCGCCCGCGTAGGAGCACCAGTTGCAGGCGAAGACGACGACCTTCTCGCTTGGGGATTCCGCAGTGGCGGCGTCCACTTGGGAGAGCACCTGCTCGTCCGTGAACGATGGCATCGTGATAGCGCCGGAAGGACAAGTTGCTGCGCATGTGCCGCAGCCCGCGCAAGCCGCTTCGATGACGACGGCCGGCTTCTTCACTTCGGCCACGATGGCGTTGTGCGGACAGACCTTTGCGCACATCGTGCAGCCCGTGCACTTCAACGGGTCGATGATGGCCTTGATTGGCTCTTGCTCGACGTCGCCGGCTGCGAGAAGCGCGGCTGCCTTCGAGGCGGCCGCGAGGCCTTGCGCGATGGATTCGCCTGCGTCCTTGGGGCCTTGACAAGCGCCCGCGAGGAACACGCCAGCGACGGCGGCCTCGATGGGTGCGAGCTTGGGGTGGCTCTCCAGGAGAGCGCCGTCCTCTGCGACGGTGAGCTTGAGTTGCTCGCTGACGCTGTTGGCGCCCGCGGAGCGTAGCGCCGTCGCGAGCACGAGCCGGTCGGTGGGGAGCGCTAGCCGTTGGCCGGAGAGCACGTCATCGAAGACGAGGTTGCCCTCGCGCCATTCGGCGAGCTCCTCGACGGGGACGCCTCCATCGGACGTGCGGAAGAACCTGACGCCCTCGCGGCAGGCTTGGGTGTACAATTCCTCGGCGTGCCGGCCGTACGTGCGGATGTCCTTGGAGACGATGCGCACGTTGTTGCCGGCGCGTTGCAGCGTGAGCGCCTGCTGGATCATTGACGAGCAGCAATAGCGCGAGCAACCGTAGGGGCCTTGGCGCGAACCGACGCACCCAAGGAACGTGACGCGTTCGCCACGCACGTCCTCCAGGAGCGGTTCGAGTTCGAGGTTCGTGACGACGCGTGGGTCCTTGCCGTGGCCGAACGCTTCGGTCTCGTGGGGCCTGGCGCCTGTGGCGACGACGATGGCGCCCACGTCCATGCTGTCCCCCGTGCTCAGCGTGACGCGGAACTTGCCAACGTGGCCGGAGGCCTCGCGGACCTCCGCGCCCAAGTGGACGTGCACGCCGGAAGCTTCGACTTCGCGGCGGTTGCGTTCCACGAGGCTCGCAGCGTCCGCGTCGAGGCCAGAGATGTGGTGCAGCTGCCGTGCGAGGCCGCCAAGCGAATTGGTCTTCTCGACGAGGTGCGTGTCGAATCCTTGGCGCGCGAGCGCGGACGCGGCGCTCATGCCAGCGAGGCCCCCGCCAACGACGATGGCGCGGGGCGTCACGTGCTGGCTGCCCTTCTGGAGGGGCGCGAGGCGCTTTGCCTTCTCGACGGCCATCGACACGAGGTCCTTGCCCTTGGAGGTCGCGCCTGGCTTGTCCTGGCGGTGGACCCACGAGGCGTGGTTGCGTAGGTTCGCCATCTCCACGAGGTATGGGTTGAGGCCCACGCGGGCGCAGGCCTTCTGGAACGTGGTGGAGTGCGTCTTGGGCGAGCAGGCAGCCACGACGACGCGCGTGAGGCCCTTCTCCTTGACGGTCTGCGCGATGTGCTCCTGCGTCATGGCGGCGCAAGCGAACATGAGTTCTTCGGCGTGCACGACGCCAGGCATCGTCTTGGCGTTCTCCACGACTTCGGGCACGCGGATGGTGCCAGCGATGTTGGAGCCGCAGTCGCAAACGAAGACGCCCACGCGCGCGTCACCACTGACGTCGATGGGCGTGACGTGCTCTTCTTCGGGCCAACCGCGCTCGCTCACGTGCGCCATTGCCGCGGCGGCTGCGCCGCTGGCTTCTGCGACCGTGTCGGGGATGTCCTTGGCGCCGGAGGCGCAGCCTGCGACGTACACGCCATCGCGCGTCGTGCGCTGCATGCCGCCTTCTTCGGCGTGGACCTTGAGGAAGCCGTCCTCGTCCAGTTCGAGGCTCAGCGACTTCGCGAGCGCTTGGGCGCCCTTGGAGGGCGTCACGGCGGGAGCGAGGATGACGAGGTCGAAGTCCTCCTCACGCACGCGTCCCTCGTTGGTGTCCTCGTAGCGGACGCGCAGGAGCCCGTCCGTCGGGGTGACGGAGGATGGGCGGCCGCGGAGGAAGCGCACGCCTTCTTCGCGGGTGCGGCGGTAGAAGTCGTCGAAGCCCTTGCCGTAGGCCCGGATGTCCATGTACAGGATGGTGACGTCGTCCACGCCGTGCTCCTTGGCCTGGAACGCCTCCTTCATGGAGTACATGCAGCAGATGCGCGAGCACGAGTGGCAGAAGCGCTCGTCGCGCGAGCCAACGCACAGCACGAAGAGGGCGCGGTGGGGGTGCGCTCCCGTGGAGGGGCGCACGATCTCGCCTTCGGTGGGGCCGGCCGCGTTGAGCATGCGCTCGAACTCCATGGCCGTGAGCACGTCAGGGTGCTTGCCGTACCCGTACTCGGGGATGCGGCCCGAGTCGAAGAGGTCGAAGCCAGTCGCCACGATGACTGAGGCCACTTCACGGATGTGGCGCGTCATGCGGGGCAGCGTGAAGTCGATGCACTTGGGGCCGCATGCGGCCGTGCAGCGACCGCACGGAAGGTAGTTGGGCGGGTCGTTGAGGCACGCCGCGGGGTCGATGACGTACGCTCCGGGCTCGGCTTGTGCCGCGGGCGTGTAGATGGCCTTGCGTGAGCCCAGTCCCTCGTCGAACTCATTGGGCACTGACTGGGGACAGACGGCAGCGCACTCGTTGCAGCGCGTGCACGCGTTCGTGACGAAGCGCGCGCGCTGTTCGATGGTGGCCGTGAACGCGCCGGCCTCGCCAGTCAAGGAAACGAGTTCGCCAAGCGTGATGACCTCGATGTTGGGGTGCTTGACGACCTCGCCGATCTTGGGCGCTTCGATGCAGATGCTGCAGTCGAGCGTGGGGAAGTTCTTGTCGAGGGCCGCCATCTTGCCGCCCAAGGTGGGCTCGCGTTCCACGAGCACGACCTTGCAGCCTGCTTCGGCCAGGTCGAGCGCGGCCTGGATGCCCGCAATGCCGCCGCCGAGGACCAGGACGGATCCGCTCATGCGGTCACCCCCCGGGCGAGGACGCGGCCGCGTTCGAACGCGGCCTTCGCTTGGGCCGCGTCACCGCGCGTGGATTGTGCGATGGCCTTCAGCGCGCTCTCTGGTGTCACGACGCGGGTCAACTCGACGACCGCGCCGACCATGAAGAGGTTCGCGAGCACTCGCGCGCCCATGGCTTCGCCCTCGCGGCGAGCAGGGATGCGCAGCGGCACGGCTGCGTCCTCATCCTCGGTGGGGCGCACCATGTCGGGATCGATGAGGACCAATGCACCAGGCTTGGGGCTCTTGCGGAACCTCAAGTAACCGTCCTGGGAGAGTGCCACGAGGACGTCGGGGTGCTCGACGAGTGGGTAGCCGATCTCGTCGCGGCTCACGACGACGTCCGCTCGGGACCATCCGCCCGTCTTCTCGGGGCCGTAGTCCTCCGTGAGGACCGCGTTGGTGCGGTCGTGGAGGACGGCGGCGCGC
>JBAZZN010000004.1:0-24785 GCA_041658815.1 Thermoplasmatota archaeon | reverse complement strand
AGACCAAGGTGCCCGAGCTCGTGAGGATCATGGTCAAGGCGGACGTGGAGTCGCTGGCGAGGAGGCCATCGTCTTGAGTGGGGCCGACCGCGCAGCGGCGCTGGTGGCGATCTCCCGCACGCTCGACGCTTTCTACGGCGCGTCGCCCGAGCCGTTCGTGCCGGGCAAGTCGCGAGTCGCCCTCTCTGCCGCCACCTTCGGGAAGCCCGAAGTGATGGAAGCCATCGACTCCCTCCTGTCTGGGTTCGTCACGATGGGAAAGAAATCGCGCGAGTTCGAGACCATGGTCGAGCGCGACTTGGGCGTCGGCAACGCTCTCTTCTGCAACTCGGGCAGCAGCTCGAACCTCCTCGCCGTCGCTGCGCTATCAAATCAGTGGACGAGCGGCGCATGGAAACCTGGCGACGAGATCATCACGGGAGCCGTGACGTGGTCCACCACCGTCTGGCCCCTTATCCAGCACGGCCTCAAGCCCGTCTTCGTGGACATTGACCCACGCACGCTCACGCTGGACCTCGACCAGGTCGAAGCAGCCATCACGCCGAAAACACGCGGGCTCGCGGTCGTCCACCTCCTAGGAAACCCAGTGGACATGGACCGCGTGACGGACATCGCGCGCCGCCACGGCCTCCTCGTGTTCGAGGACTGCTGCGAGGCCCTTGGCGCGACGTGGAAGAGCAAGCCCGTCGGTACGAGCGGGGACGCGGGCTCGTTCTCCACGTACTTCAGCCACCACATTACGACCATCGAAGGCGGCCTGATGACGACTAATCGCGACGATGTCGCGGAGGCCTCCCGCGCACTTCGCGAGCATGGTTGGACGCGCAGCCTCAGGGGGCGCCCCGAGTGGGCCGCGAAGCACCCCGACATGGATGATCGCTTCCTCTTCGCGAACACGGGCTACAATCTTCGCCCCACGGAAGTGAGCGGCGCCTTCGGCATCCACCAGTGGAAGCGCCTGCCAGGATTCCTCAAGACGCGCAAGGCGAACCACGACTACTGGACGAGCCGGCTCGAACCCTACCGGGACGTGCTCCATCTCGTTGACGCGCCACCAGGCGCCAGCCACTTCAGCTTCGCAGCATCTCCCAAGCGGAACGCGCCGTTCACCCGCAAGCAGTGGGCCACTTTCCTCGAATCGAAAGGCATCGAGACTCGCCCCATCATGACGGGGAACTTCACGCGCCACCCCGTTTGGCACAACCTGCCACACAAGGTCCACGGCAAGACGACCAACGCGGACTTCGTGAGCGACGCAGGTCTCCTCTGGGGTAACCATCACCTCATTGGCCCGGCGGAACGCGAGTACGTCGCGGACGCCGTGGATACGTTCATGCACAGCCACGGGGCCTAGTTCTTGGCCGAGTCGCTCCGGATCGCCATCACGAACCCTGACCTCGTGTGGGTGCGCGGCGCCCAGCGGCAAGTCATCATGCTCGCGCGCGAGTGGCGCTCCCTGGGCCACGAGGTCCTCATCGTCGCCGGCGAGAAGGCGAGCCCCTACGCGTTCGACCACCTCCTGGAAGGGATCGACGTCCGAACCACTGGGGCTTGGCAGCGCGACTTGGGGCTCGTGAACAAGCTGCCGGGGAGCGGCGCGCTGCGTGCCATCATGGCCAAGCGCGGCGTTCGCAAGGCGTCACACGTCCTTGATGGATGGCGGCCCGATGTCGTGAACGCGCACAATCACCCCGCCCAATGGACGGCTGGCCTCTTGCCTGACGTCGCGCACGTGTGGACGTGCAACGAACCGCCGCTTTGGCACTACTACCCGGACGCGAACCACCGGCTTCGCGACCCGTGGATGCGTTCCACGGACGCCAAGCTCACTCGGACCGTGCGCGCCATCACCGTGCTCGACTCGCGCATCGCGGGCCTCGTGAAGCGCGGCTATCCCGGCATTCCCGTCCACACGACGGGCAGCGGGTGCGAGCTGCCGGGGCCATTGCCGCGACGCGGCGTCGCGTCTGATATCACTCGCCCCGGATTCCATGTCGTGAGCGTGCTTGGAGTGCTCCACCAGCAGAAACGCCCGCACGACACTGTGAAAGCGGCCGTGCTTTCGAGGATCCCGCGTACGACGCTGCACCTCGTGGGCGCGGATCCAGGGGGTATCGTCGACGAACTGCGAGCCGAAGCGCGATCGGGCGGCATCACCCTCGTGCACCACGCTAGCCTCTCTGAGGAGCGCCTCCTCGGGCTCTACGCGAATGCAGACGCGGCGCTCTTCGTTCCAGAGAACCAGCCTTGGGGCATCTTCCCGCTCGAAGCACTCCTCGCTGGCGTGCCCGCAGTGCTCTCACGAGAGACGGGAAGCCTCGAAGCGCTCCCGCAAGACTATCCCTTCGTCACAGACGTCGGGGACGCCGCGACGGCCGCCGCACACCTCCGGCGCATCGCCAGCGACCCCGAGGGCGCGCAGGCGGCCACGAAGGCCAGTGCGGAGGCCATCCGCCGCGACCACTCGTGGTCGGCCTGCGCGCGCCGCGTGCTCGACGTGCTGCGGGTGGCAATGTGACGGTGATTCTGCGTGAGTCGCGCTCGACCATCCCGAGACCTTGGGCGACCACCGCGAGACCCTGGGCACGTTCCGACCACACAGGAGGCGCGTCGGCTCCTTGACGACACATGACGCTGATACTGTCGTCATCGGCGCAGGCGGCGTCGGGACGAGCACCGCGCTCCACTTGCAGAAGCTTGGGAAGTCCGTCATCGTCGTCGAGAAGGAGTCCGGGCCGGCGCTCCACCAGAGTGGCCGCAACAGCGGCGTGATCCACGCTGGCTACAACCAAAAGCCAGGCTCGAACAAGGCCAAGTTCTGCATCGAGGGCTCCCGCAGGCTGCGCGCGTACTGTGCCCAGAAGGGCGTGCCCGTGAAGGTCGGCGGCATCCTCGTGGTCGCAAGGACCGAGAAAGAGATCGATGTCCTTCGCGAGCTGGAGAAGCGCGCGAAAGCCAACCAGGCCGACATCAGGATGCTCGACGAGGCCGGCATCCGCGCGGTCGAGCCGCACGCGAGTGGCACGATGGCGCTGCAAGCGCGCGAGGGGGCCAGCTTCGACCCGCGCGCGTACGTGCATGCGCTCACGGGCGACGCCATCAATGCTGGCGCGCAGTTCCTGTACGACTCGCGCGTCCTCAGCATCGACGAATCAGAGGACAACGTGGCGCTCCGCACGACGAAGGGCACGCTCCGCGCGAGGGTCGTCGTGAACGCGGCCGGGCTCTATGCGGACGAGCTGGCGCGTTCGCTTGCGCCCGACATGCGCGTCATCCCATTCCGTGGCTACTATGCGGAGCTGTCCCCGCAGCGTCGCTCGCTCGTGAACTCGCACATCTACGCCGCGCCCGACCTCCACTTCCCGTTCCTGGGCGTGCACCTCTCGCACCGGACCGACGGTCGCGTCATCGTCGGGCCCGGCGCCATGATAGCTTTTGGCCGCGAGGCGTACTCGTTCTGGAGCATGAAGGGCGGACGGCTCGGGAAGACATTGGGCTGGGGCGGCTTCTACCGCATGATGGCGCGCCCCGAGTTCCGCAAGCTCATCCGAAGCGAGGCCGCCAAGTCGCTCTCGCTCAAAGCCATCTGGCGCGAGGCGAAGCTCCTCGTGCCCGAGCTTCGAGCCGAGGACCTGTCGAGGTCATTTGCGGGCAACCGCGCGCAGGAAGTGTCGAAGGACGGAAAGCTCGTGGAGGACATCGTCGTGCGCGAGACACCGCGGGCGGTGCACGTGCTCAACGCCGTGAGCCCTGGCCTCACGTGCTCACTTCCCTTTGGCGAGCACCTCGCGGGGCTCGCCGCGAAGAAGACGTGATCGCCAAACGGGGTCTGGGGGGTTCACCCCCCCAGAGTTTCGTCGTTTAGGTCCGGATCGTCCCGTTGACGCTCACGTACAGGTCGTTGAGCAAGCCACGCGCCTGCCCGGTCACGTTGGTGGACGAGGGCGCTTGCGGCAAGGGCGACGAGGGCACGCTTGGCGCTTGCCCGCCCGTGATGAGGTCGCGGATGGTGGCGACCGCGTCCTTCGCGGCGGCCTTCACGGTGTCAAGCGCGCCGTGGGCCGCAGCGCCTGCTTCGGCCGCCTTCGCCTTGACGTCCTTCAGGAGATCACTGAGGGCGGTGACCGCGTCCTTCGCGGCGGCCTTCACGGAGTCCATTGCGGCGTGGGCCGCGGCGTTCGCTTCGGCCACCTTGGCCTTGGCTTCCTTCACGAGATCGGTGATGGTGGAGACGATGCCCATCACCGCCGACTTCACTGAGTCGAGCGCGTCGTGCCCTGCGGCACTCATTTGGGCCACGGTGTCCTTCGCGAACTGCACTGTCATGTTCACGATAGCGGCCACGTGGTCAGGCGCGCCTTGTGGGTCCTGCGGGATCTCTTGGGTCTCGTTGGTGACGTTCTGCGCGAAGTCCTGCGCCTCCTGCGGGTCCACGGGGGGAGCCGCCGGTGTGGGGGCGGGCGTCGGGGCGGGCGTGGGCGACGGGGGCGGCGTAGCGGCGGGGCAGAGGGGGACCGCGTCAGCGGCCGCGGGCGCCGCGCCGCGCACGATGCCGCAGGCTTGATCCACGAGGGGTTGGGGCTCGGGGACTTGGGCGCTCACGGTGGGCAGTAGCAACGCGATGGCAAGCAACACGAATCCATAGACCGGTGGGGTCATGGGGCAAGCGTGCCCAGGGGGCTAATCAAGGAGTTTGGATGAGTGGTTTGAGTCTCAAGGCGCGGCGCGCGCCGCGTCGAGCGTGTTCTGGAGGAGCATCGCGATGGTCATGGGGCCCACGCCGCCGGGCACGGGCGAAATGCTGCCTGCCACGCTCTTCACTCCGTCGAAGTCCACGTCGCCGCACAGTTTCCCGTCCACGCGGTTGATGCCCACGTCGATGACGCACGCTCCGGGCTTCACCCACTCTTTCTTCACGAAGCGGGGCTGCCCGATCGCCGCGACCAGGATATCGGCCTCGCGGCACACTGCAGGCAGGTCCCTCGTGCGCGAGTGCGCGATCGTGACGGTCGCATCGCCTCCGTTCCCCTTGAGGAGGAGCGCCGCCGCAAGGGGGCGGCCCACGATCGTGCTGCGCCCAAGGATGACGACGCGCTTGCCAGCGGGCGGGTTGTCGCTGCGCACGAGCATCTCGATGACGCCCTTGGGCGTGGCGGGGATGAAGCGCGGCGTTCCCCGCATCAGGAGGCCTTGGTTGATGGGGTGGAAGCCGTCCACGTCCTTCTTGGGATCGATGGCCTCCACGATGGCGTCCGTGTCGATGTGCGCGGGGAGCGGGAGCTGCACGAGGTACCCGTGGATGCTGGGGTCCTCGTTGTGCTGCCGCACGATGGCAAGCAGTTCCTCCTGCGTGATGCCGGAGTCGCGCCGGTCAAGCACGCTCTTGAAGCCAGCTTCGGCAGCGGCCTTCTCCTTGCCGCGCACGTACGCCTCGCTGGCGGGATCATCTCCCAAAAGGACGACTGCGAGGCCGGGGCGCTGCGGCAAACGAAGCGCTTCCTTCGCGATCGTCTGGCGGATGGCCTGTGCCATCGCTTTGCCATCTATGATGCGTGCCGTCACCGAGGGCCTGCCCCCCGATGCTCCGCCTCTTTGCGCTCTTGACGCTCTTCCTTGAAGCGAAGTTGCTCGCGCGTGCGCTTGTCTGGGCGGTGCTCGGCGCGCGCCAGTGGCGTTGGCTTGGCGAAGACGCGCTTGATGTCGGCCGCCTCCGCCGTGCCGCGCTTGATGAGCCGATCGCCAGTCTTGATGGCGTGGACCGTCACGCGGAGGCGCCCGAAGACCATCTCCTCGCCCACGGTGAATTCGTGCGTGGGCTGGACCTTCATCTCCTTCGCGATGGTCTTCTTGTCGAGGTTGATCGCGATGCCCACGACGACCTCGTCGAAGCGCTTCATCCAAAGCGTCTGGACTTCCCTAACGAGCGCGGCATCGACGCGCTTGGCGTCCTTCGTCTCGATGCCGGTGAGCTTCGCGTCCGCACCGTCGATGATCATGGACTCGTTGATGCGCAGCGCGTCGTCGCCAGGAAGCGTGATCGTGGTGCGGCGGGACTTGGGGCCCTCGCTGAGCACGACTGGCAATGCCACGTCCGCGGCCTCGCGCACGATCGAATGGTGGACCGTGTCGCACTGCGTGCACTGGACGGTCGCGTCCAGAGTGTGCTTGCCCCTCGCTTTGCCGCCGGCCTTGCCCTGGAGCACGGTATGGAGCGTGAAGTCGCGGCACGTGGGGCATTGCGTCGTCACGGCGCTGGGGATGTCGCGGCGTGCCGTCATACCAGCGCCGACCCGAGTCCATGTAGTTAAAGGCTCGCGGCCTTGCACGCGCCATGCATGGAATGCGGCCGTTCGAGGAGCTGCTCCCCAGAGAAGAAGCGCTCCGGCGCCTGCTCGACGCGGCGCGACCGGTCGGGCGAAGCGAGAGCGTGCCGCTACGCGAAGCGCGCGGACGCGCATCCGCCGAGGACGTGGAGGCGACCGTGGCCGTGCCGCCATTCGCACGCTCCATGATGGACGGCTACGCGGTGCGCTCAGCTGACGGCGCTGCACCGCGCAGCGTCGTGGGCGAAGCGTTCGCGGGGCACGGCTTCCCAGGCGTCGTTCACGTGGGCGAGGCCGTCCGCATCGCGACGGGCGCGCCCCTGCCGATTGGCGCCGACACGGTCGTGCGCGTGGAGGACGCTCGCGAAGAAGGAATGCTCGTGTACGTGTCGAGTGCACCGCGCGCAGGGCAAAGCACAGATCCAGCAGGTTCTGATGTTGGCCTCGGCTCGCCGATCGTCACCGTTGGCACGGTGCTCACGCCCGCGCGGTTGGGCCTCCTTGCGAGCGTGGGCCGCTCAACCGTGCGCGTTCACGCTCGGCCACGCGTCGCAGTGCTGCCGACTGGCGACGAGCTCGTCGCACCGGGAGCGCCACCGCGCGCGGACGCGATCTACGACAGCAATTCCACGAGTCTCGCCGCGATCTTTGAAACCGCCGGTTGTACTGTCACCGCACATCCCGCAGTCCGCGACGACATGCGAGCTATCGAAGGCGCCCTCGTCGAAGCGTCACGGGCCAACGACATCGTCGTGCTCTCGGGCGGTGCGTCCGTGGGTTCACGCGACCTCGTCGTGGACGCGCTGCTCAAACACGGCGAAGTGCTCCTGCATGGCGTCCGCGTGAAGCCAGGCAAGCCCTTGCTCGTGGGCCGCATCGGTGACACCCTCATCATCGGTCTGCCAGGCAATCCGACGAGCGCGCTGTCGAACGCCGCGCTCTTCGTGCTGCCCACGCTGCGCAAGCTCGCAGGGCTCCCCCCATTGAGCGAGCGCACGGTCGAAGCCGAACTCTCGATGGGAGTGGAAGGAAACCCGCGTCGCTTCCTTTTCCTCCCGGTGAAGCTCGATTCCGGCCGTGCGATCCCCACGTTCAAGGGCTCCGGCGCGCTCACGAGCTTCTCGGAGAGCGACGGGTGGGTCGGCGTTCCCGAAGGCGTCAACCTCAAATCGGGGTCACGCGTGGTGGTGACGCTGTGGCCCTGACGCTTGCCCTCCTCAACTTGGGCCCCGAGGAGATCCTCGTCATCCTGATGATCTTCCTTCTCCTCTTCGGGGCGGACAAGATCCCGCAGGTCGCGCGTCAGCTTGGAAAAGCGCGAGCCGAACTGTCGCGCGCGCAAACCGAGGTGCAGAAGGCGCTCAAGGGCGAGGACGAGCGCGCCCTCGACGAGCAGCTGAAGTCAGACGCCTCGCGCGAGCAGCACGTCGTGCAGCAGGACTATGAGATGTTCCAGCTCCGCCGTGCCGCAGTGGAGCTTGGCATCGACACGGGAGGCAAGACGCGCGAGGAACTGCGCATCGCCATCGCCGAGGCGGTCGCACCCACCAAGCCGGAGCCCAAGCTGGGCGAGTGAAGCGCTCAAAACGCTGCCAACGCGCAGCAATACCCCTATCCGAGACAAGCGGAAGGCTGCTTGTTTCACTATTTGAAGTTATGCTTGTGTGTGCGACTTGAGTGGAACTCACGTCAGCAATCATGATTGTTATAACCTCATGGCAATCCCTTTGCGGATGCGCCCCATCGTCGTCCCGTCCATGTCTGTCCGCCGGGGTCTCTCGGAGAACGTTGAGATGTACCTCGAAACCATCTACGTCCTCACTGAGGGCGGCACGGTCGCCCGAACCAAGGACATCGCGGCTGATTGGAAGGTAAGCCAACCCTCTGCGACCGAGATGGTCCAGAAGCTAGCCGCGGCCGGGTATTTGCACTACGAGCCCTACAAGGGCGCGAGCCTCACGCCGGAGGGCTTGGCCATCGGCCGCGCGGTCATCCGGAAGCACAGGCTCTTGGAACGCTTCCTCGTGGACGTGGTCGGCCAGCCGCACAAGCGAGCGGCGGAGGACGCGTGCACCATGGAGCACGTCATCTCTCCCGAGCTGGAGGCTTGGGTATGCGCGCAGTTGGGGCACCCTGACAAGTCACTGAATGGTGAGCCCATCCCGCCCGGGGATTGTTGTCCCTAAGGGAATTTGGCACGGCCATCCTGGAACCTTTATCATGCGTCCCGCCTCACCAAGCGTGATGCCAGAGAACGCTTCGCCCCCGCCGGCTCCTGAGCAGGCGCAGGTGATGGTCAACCCCGCGATCGAGAAGCTGGAGCGCGACGTGCTCCGCCTGCTGGAGACCGTCCAGGAGATGGAGAAGGCCGGCGAGAAGCAGACGCTTCGCGCCATCGCGGAGAAGGCTGGCATGTCCAAGGACGAGGTGAACCGTTACCTCAATCCGCGGGTGAACGAAGTGTACAACTTCGAGCGCCTCGTTGGCGTGCGCGGACGGAACCGCCCACTGTACAACCACCTCATCGTATCGGGCCCCCCGCATGTCGTGGAAGAGAAGTGGGCCGGCATCAGCGCGAACACGTCCAAGTACGTGCTCTTCCGCGCTGTGGCTCACCGGTACGGTTACGAGGTTCGCTTCCTTGGCGCGGCGGGCCACATCATCGACGTGGAGTACCGCGGCATCGAAGCCACCGCGACGGAGCGCCTCGGCAAGGTCTTCTCGAGCCAAGAGCCAGTACTGAACTTGTGAGCAATGCTCGCAGCCGATGTGGTTCGTCACCCCTGAAGGTCTGGTGCGTTGCTCCAGCACCAACCAGTCAAGCCGCTTCACCAACCTGCGGTCGCGGCGCCACCGCAACCACGCCGATGCCGATGAGCACTAGTGCGCCGCCCACGAGCGTGAAAGTGCCTGGCGCTTCGCGCAGGATGAAGAAGGCGAGGATGCTTGCCCCGACGGGCTCTCCAAGGATGGTGGTCGCGATGACGGGTGCGGTCACGTACTTGAGCGCCCAATTGAGCACAGTGTGGCCGAGGATCATCGGAACGCCCGCAAGCAACAAGAAGAGCACGAACTGGCGCGCGTCGTACCCCACGAGTGGACCGCCGTAGGGCGCGGGCACCAGCACGGAACCGACAAGGAGCGCGAGCGCCGCCACCCCGTACACGGGCGTCACGTACGCGAGCAAGCCGAGCCGACGCCTGTAGCTTCGTCCCGCGAGGAAGTAGGCGGCGGCCGCCAGCGCGCCCACGAGCGCAAGCGCGTCGCCAAGCAAGGGCGCGCTCCCGCGTTGCGCGTCGCCCAGAGTGATCACGGCGCCTCCCGCGAGCGCGATGATGATGCCGACGTACCCGCGCGGGGCCAATCCTTCCCCAAAGAGCCACGTCGAGGCCACGGCCACGATGGCGGGATGCAGCGTGACCAGGACGACGCTTGCCGCCACGGTCGTGAGACCAAGGCTCGCGACCCACGCCCCAAAATGCGCCGCGAGAACGAGGCCCACCATCGTCAGGCCAAGCCAGTCCTTCAAAGAGAACGCCGCAAGTTCTGAGCGCGACCTCCACAAGGCGAACGGCACCAGCAAGAGCGTCGCGAAGAGGAGCCGGAACGCGGAGGCCGGGAGTGGCGGCGCGTTCGCCTCACGGAAAAGGATGGCTGCTGATGATATCGCTAGGATGCTCGCCGTGATGCCCCCGACCAGAAGCGGCGTGGAGGGGCGCTCGCTCAACGGACACCGTCCAGGAGGGCAGCGTACGCGCGAGCGCCCGCGTCGAGGTCAGCGATGGCGATGCTCTCGTGGTCCGTATGCGCGACGGCGGGATCGCCCGGGCCGAGGATGATGGTCGGGATGCCTGCGGGCGCGTACTTGCTCGCCTCGGTCCCATATGGCAGCGCCACCGTCCCGCGGCCGCCCGCGGCGAGCGCTGCCCTCGCGAGTGGAGCGTCTGCCGATGTCTCGAACGGCAAGTGCGATGAGATCGCGCTGACGCTGGCTTTCTCGTGCTCGGGCGCGACCGCATCGCGGACCGCGCGGAGGACGTCCTCCTGGCTCGTGCCGGGAAGATAGCGCACGTCCAACTCGAGGAACGCGGTCGCCGGCACCTGGTTCACGGCCTCGCCTCCCCCGATGCGGTCCAGGCTCGCGGTCGCTTCGCCAAGAAGCGGGTGCTTTCCGGGCGGGCGATAGTTGGCAAGCCGGTCGGCGATGCGCACGATTCGCGCTACGGCGTTGTCGCCCAGTTCCGGCATCGAGCCGTGCGCGTTCGTGCCCACCGCGTCCACGCGCACCCAAAGCACGCCCTTCTCGGCGATGCCGACTTGCATGGACGTGGGCTCACCAACGACGACGCCATCGAAGCCAGATAGCAATCCCTCCTCGATCGCAAGTTCGGCCGCGCGCATCGTGGTCTCCTCGTCGGTCGTGAGGAGTATCGCGCAGGGAGATCGCGTGGCCCGGGCAGCCGCCACGAAGCACGCGACGCTCCCGAGCATGTCGCTGGCACCCCGGCCCCACACGCGGCCTTCTGCGGTCTGACCGCCGAATGGCTCGCGCGTCCAGCCTTCGCCGACGGGCACGACGTCCACGTGCCCCGAGAGCACGAAGCGCGGGGCGCCGCGGGCGAAGAGGACGGCCGTGGGCTCGCCCTTCGTGCGCCGCGCCGTGAAGCCCATGGGCAGCAGCTCGCGCTCCACGCGCGCGAGAACGGCGAGCGGGCCGCCACGCGCTGCGCGGATGAGGTCGGCGAGGAGCGCGGCGGGCACGCCTCGATCAGTGGAGGTGGCCCGGATGAAACTTCTCAGGGAGCGTTGGGCTCCATATGCACGTACACGAGGTGGATGTGGGGGATCTCGGCCCGGATGCGCGTCTCTATCCTCGTGGCGAGGTCATGAGCTTGGTCCACCGTGAGGGCCCCGTCCGAGGCGCAAGTGAGGGTCAACTTGAGCTTGCTCTCGTCGAGCTTCACGACGGCGCTCGCGTGGGCCGAGACGGCGGGGAAGTCGTGGAGGATGTGGGCAAGGGAGGCGGCAAGCGTCTCGCTGACGTCCGCGCGTGTTGCTCCTTCCACTGGCTGGTTCCCCGGCTCGATGTGCGACGTCGCGGCAGTGATGTTAGGGTCGAGCGCTCGGATGCGCTGCTCGATGTCGGTCGCGATGTCGTGCGCCTGGGTGAGGGGGATCTCGCGGTCGAGTTCGATGTCGAAATCGACTTCGATGCCCTCGTTGGTCTGCGTGACGAGGATGTCGTGGATGTCGAGGACTGCGTTCGTGCGGAGCGCCTCGGAGCGGATGCGGTCCACGAGCCTGGCTGACTCGGCGTTGTCGGGACGCGTGTGCAGCACGACATCCGCGCCGGGGAGTATGGCATGGATGCTGCTGGTCAGCGCGTTGGCAACATCGTGCGCGTGCGAGATGGGCGCGTGCGTGTCCACGATGATGGTCGCGTCCACGAATGTTCGAGGGCCGCTTTCCCGGATTCGAACGCGCTCGATGGCGCGCAGGCCTGGCACCTTGGCGGCTTCTTCGCGGATCTTCTGCTCGAGGCCCGCGGGGGCCGCGTCGAGGAGGGTCTGGATCGACCTGTTCCAGAGACGATACCCGATGACGGCCGTGATCAACGCAACCCCGATCGCCGCGATCGCGTCGAAGGACGCGAAGCCTAGTGCGGTCATGCCAAGCCCAAGGATGACGATGACGGAGCTGATGAGGTCGGTGGAGAAGTGGATCGCATCCGCCTCGAGGGCTTGGCTCTTGTACTTCTTGGCGGCACTGGCGAGGGCCCGGCTGCGCGTGAAGTCAACCACTATGGACATGAGCATGATGCCGATGGCCCACGACGTGACATCGACGGACGCTTGCGTGAAGAATAGGCGGTCCACGGCGCTCCACAAGATCCAGCCGCACGTCACGAAGAGGAGCGCGGTCTCCGCGAGGCTCGCAAGGCTCTCGACCTTCGCGTACCCATAGGGGTGGTGAGGGTCCGGGGGCCTCGCAGCCTTCCACACGGCATACATAGTCACACCGCTCGCAATCAGGTCGAGGGACGAGTGGAGGGCTTCTGAGAGGATGCCGAGGCTGTTCGTCCAGAGACCCACGATGAGCTTGGTCGAAGCAAGGAGGACCGCGGCGAGGACCGAGACGAGCGCCACGCGGTACTTCGCGTCCATCTTGCGCGCGGGGGATCTCTCCATTGGTGGGCCGCGAGACCCTTGTTATTCCTCTTAACCAATCGCAATGAGTGGCCTAAGATTGTTCGACGCGCCTAAGACGAGGCAGGGGTCCGCGAAGCTTTCGCCACAGCATCAAAAAGGCGGGACCGCTTCACTGCGGTTGCGGCGCCGTGCCCAGCGCCCGCTGGTGCTCGCGGAGGGCCAATTCCCGGCTGGCTCGATGGGGCCGAAGGTGCACGCGCCCCTCCCTTCACCGCGCTGAGGGCACCCGTCGATGCGGTGGCCGCGTTGGTTCGGGGAGGTGGTGGATGAACCAGTCGGCGGCGTGCTCAGCGACCTTCTCCAACGTGCCTGGCTCTTCAAAGAGGTGCGTGGCGCCTGGGACGATGCGGAGTTCCTTCTCGCATCGCAAACGGTCGATGGCCTCCTCGTTCATGGTGATGACTTGGCGGTCGTGCCCGCCGACGATCAGGAGCGTCGCCACATCGACGTGGTCGAGCGCGTCCCCCGCGAGATCCGGCCGACCGCCGCGGGAGACGACGCCGCGGACGCCCTCCGGGTGCTCGGCTGCCGCCACGAGCGCGGCAGCGGCGCCCGTGCTCGATCCGAAGTAACCGATGGGGAGACCCTGCGTGGAGCCTTCGTGACGGAGCCACTCGCTGGCACCCCTCACGCGCTGGGCGAGCAGCGGGATATCGAATCGAAGACGCGCCGTCTCATCGTCCTCGGCGCCCTCGCTGGGCGTGAGTAGATCGATCAGGAGAGTGGCAAGCCCCGCCTCGCGAAGCCTCTGGGCCACCCAGCGGTTGCGGGGGCTCAAGCGGCTGCTGCCGCTTCCATGCGCAAAGATGACGATCCCCCTCGCACCCTCGGGGATCGATAGCGTCCCCTCGAGGACCACGGGGCCGGCGGTCACGAAGACGGGCCGCTCGTCCGGGCCTGAGCGGGGCGCCGCTGGCCCGGAAGCTCTGCGGAGGAGATCGATGACCTCCTCGTCGGGAGTCGGCCCAAAGTGGCGGTACCACATGCCGATGGCGCCCATGTCGTCGGGGCGCAGCGGGCAAACGACCTCGTCAACCTCGCGCTCGAAGCGCGCGATCGTGTCCGGTGCGCCCACTGGTGCAGCGAGCACGAGACGCGCTGGTCCCTGCCGCCGCACGGCGCGCACGGCGGCGAGGGCCGTGGCGCCAGTCGCCAGGCCATCATCGACTATGATAGCGGTGCGGCCCGCCACGTCCACGGGGGCGCGTCCGCCCCGGAACATCGCTTCGCGCCGCGCGCGCTCCTTCGATTCGCGCCTGGTGACGCGGTCAACGTCAGCCTCGGTGAGGCCGCAGGAGAGGATCACGTCATCGTTGAGGACGCTGACGTCCTCGGGGCCGACCGCGCCGAAGGCCAGCTCGGGCTGCGCGGGAACGCCCAGCTTGCGCACTACGACCACGTCGAGCGGAGAACCGAGGCTTCGCGCGACTTCGTACGCGACAGGTATTCCACCGCGTGGGATCCCCAGGACGACGCAGCGCTCGTTCTTGAGGTGCGTGAGCTGGGCCGCGAGGGCCCGGCCGGCCTCGACCCTGTCGCCGTACGTCGCACCCACCCCCTCAGGTGGCTCGCGAGGCAGCGACCACGCTGGAGGTCGTGACCGGGCGAACAGGCTCACCGCGGGGCATGGTGGAACTGGTGGGAGACCTGATCTCCTTCTCGACGTGTTTGCCGCCGGAGGGCAGGTGCACTTCCTTGAGCGCGTGGCGCGTGTCCTCCAGGAGGATCGCGTCGATGAGGTCCTTTGCGATGACCGCCACGTCGCTGATCGAAACGACACCCACCAGTTCGTTGAGGTCGTTCACGACGGGAAGGCGCCTCACGACGCCGCCGCTGCGGAACGTGTCGATGACGCTGAAGATCGTGTCATCGAGCGTCACCCGCGCGGGGTCCCGCGTCATGACGGTGTTCACTCTCGTGCTGGATGCCGATCGGTCGTCTGCCAAGACGCCGACCGCAAGCTGCCGATCGGTCACGACGCCCGTGACCTTGCCCCGACCCAAGACGACGACGAAACCGACGTTCTTGGTACGCATCAACGCCGCGACTTGTTGGACCGTGTCGTTCTCGTCGCAAGCGACCGGTTCTCGTGTCATGAAGTGCTCTACATGCATGGCCGCCTTGTGGCCCGCATGATGGATGGTACTTCCGGCAAGCCAGCGCCCGTGGCTGCCGCCACCTTCTTGCATGCGGGCTCCATCCCCAGCTTCCGAGTGATCCAGCATGGCATGGAACATGATGCAAGATATGGAGCGACGGTTCGACGACCTGCGGCGCGAGCTCCTTGGGAGCACCGAGTCTGGCGCGCTCGTCCCATGGAGTGGCGCGGTGTCTGGCATCCGTGCCCCCCTGGCCGACATCGTGGACGATGGGACCGAGTTCGTCCTGACGGCCGAGCTGCCAGGCGTCCGCAAGAAGGACATCACGCTCGACGTGCAGCCAGACAGCATCCGCATCCGGGCGCAGGCCCAGACCGCTCAGGAGAAGAAAGAGAAGAACTGGGTGCGCCGCGAGCGCTCCACCTTCGCATATGACCGCTACGTCGAATTGCCCGAGGAAGTGAGCCCCGACCAATCGTCCGCGAAGTTCGAGGATGGCGTGCTCACCGTCCACATCCACAAGGTGGAGCCAAGCAAGCGAAGCGCGCATCGCGTGGAGATATCGTGAAGCCGACTCCTGCTCAGCCCTCTGAAGCGCCAGCGTACGGCATCCACCGGATCACAGGTCTTTCCTTCGACACTGCGCTCGAACGGATCTCGGAGGCGTTGAAGGAGGAAGGATTCGGGGTCCTCACCCAGATCGACGTGCGCCAGACCCTCAAGGACAAGATCGGCGTCGATTTTCCACGCTTCGTGATCCTCGGGGCGTGCAATCCTCGTTTCGCCCACGAGGCCCTCACTGCCGACCACCGCATCGGTCTCCTATTGCCCTGCAACGTCGTGGTCCAAGAAGTGCCAGGCGGGAGCGCGATGATCAGCGCCATTCGGCCGACCGTTCTCTTCGAACGCCTCGCCGTCGATCCGAAGATCGTGGGCGTCGCCAAAGACGCTGAGGAGCGCCTCGGGCGGGCCATCGAGAAGGCTGCGCTCACCCAGTGATCTCGCGCTCGCTCACATGCCGCTGAAAGCTATCTCGCGTTCCTCGATGCTTTCGGGCGCGTGTTCGCTGTGCCGGCCGCTTACGCGGGTGGGCGTGAGGCGGTAGAGCATCATGCCTCGATCGTGCCGGTCGGGCTCGCCTTGTGGTGACTCGCCCCAGTCCGGGGGAAGCGGGACGCTCATGAGTGCTTCCATGGCGTCTAGCCCGTCCTCCAGACGTTCGATGCTCCCGAACGCTTGCACGCTTTCCCAATCGTCAAGCGAGTGGATGCGTACGATCGTGAAGCACGCTTCCTGCGTGCGGAGAAGGTACTGCGCCTTGAGGCCAGCTCGCGTCTGGAAGTAGAATCGCTCGCCGTCGTACCCGTAGTAGATCGGCACGCCGTAGGAGCGGGCGTCGTCCGCGAGGCACAGGACGCCGAACTTGTTGTGGCGGATGAACTCGCGGACCTCCGCATCTTGCATCTCGTGCATGACAGGACCTCAGTTTACCATGACCTCAGGCGCTCTTGCGTTCGTTCGCGCATTCGATACTCGCGAAGCGCTTCGTCGTCCCTCGGGGAGCGCATCCTTCGTCCAGGCATACGGACACACATGCGCCGTCAGCTTGCATAATGCCACACGCAGTTCCGCTGGCTGGTCGGCTCGGAGACGCGAGCCAGCACTCCACCTGGCGCACGCCACAGGTCGTCAGGTGCTGCTGCGCATCGATCACACGATCATGTCGCGCCGCGAGGGAAAGGCGTTCAGGCTTCTCGGTCGAGCGTCGCGGTGTGGGCGAGCACCCCGACGTTGTGGTACATGACTGAGCCACCTGGCGCGACTGTGGTCTGTGATGGCCGGAACCCGAACTCCGAGGTGTCCTTCCCGTCCACGATATCGACGTGCACCAATGTCGGGGCACCCGCTTCGGCGGTGACGTTCTGGAGCATCCAGGGGTGGGGGTGACAGTGTCCAGAGTAAGCGCCGATTTCGTCGAAGCGCAGCGTTGCGTTCGCGCCCGGCTCGATCAGCCCTGTGTCCAGCGTTGGCTCACCAGAGTGCCCGTGCCCGTCCGTGTGCTGGGTCTGGGTCATGTCCATGCCTTCCATGGTGTCGGCGCCAGGGCCGCCGGACGCCAAGCAACCGGCAAAGCCAAGAGAGAGTGCGAGGCTGATCGCAACGATGGGTCGGAGCATGCGAGCCGCGATGCAGCACGGCGCCCTCATGAGGATTCTTTGACGCTACCGGAACTCGTCCGATCCCGTTCAGCCAGCGTCAAAGAACCTTGAAGACATGTTTGTTGGAGCGGTCCTTGTGAGCTTCCCAGATTTCAGCGTGATCACGGCGATCGCGGTCGCGCTGATCAGCGGCGCACTCACCATCATCGTCGGTATCGGATGGCGTCGCCAGCGCGACTCACGCATGCTAATGATCGCAGGCGCGTTCTTCACGCACTTCGTGAAGAGCGTCTTCGTCGCGACCAGCTTGAGCCTCCATTGGCTCACGCATGAGACCATCGAGCCTGTGGGGGACGGATTCGACCTCGTTATGATGGTCCTACTTTTCGTCCCGTTCGTGCTTCGGCGATGATGGGAGACGACAGCGTGACTAAGCCCGCGAAGGACGAAGGCGTCGAGATGCGCACGCGTATCTTCGACCTCGTCCACCGCTACCCCGGGCTGCACCTGCGCGACATCCAACGCCGCGCGTCCACGAGCGCGGCCCTCGCGGAGTACCACCTGAACCTCCTCGAGAAGTGGGGTCTCGTGAAGAGCACGAAGGAGCACGGCCGCCGACGCTTCTTTCCCGCGCGTAGCCCCCGCATCGCCCTCTCGAAGGATGACCAACGAGTCATCAGCCTCATGCGACAACGCATCCCGCTCGGAATCGTGCTCCTCCTCCTTGAGGGCGAGCAGGCCACGCACGGCGAGCTCTCGACAGCCCTAAACGTGCACAAGAGCACGATGACATACAACCTCAGGAAGCTCATCGACGCGGGAGTCGTGTTGCCTGCGCTGGCCGATGGCCGCGCTCTGAGCCTCTGCGATCGCGAGCACGTGCTCACGCTCCTTCGAGCCTACGAGCCCTCACCTGACCTCATTGGCGCCTACGCACAGCTTTGGGAGAACCTCTTCGACGCTCTCTGGCCAGGCGCTGGCAAGGAGTGACTCAAAGGCGGTCGATGGCGGTGAGCATCTGCTTGCGCCAGTCCTCGACGCACGCCTTCAACTTGCGCTTCACCTGCGCCTTCGGCACCGCCTCGTAAGCGTAGTAGTAGCCCCCCTCGTCCAGGATGCGCTTGGTCTTGACGAGCACGCTGCAGAGGACAAGCCGCTGGAGGCTGCGATAGACGACGCTCGCGTCCTTGCCAAGGATCTTCGCGATCTCCTCGGTCCTGGCCGCACCTAGGTTGTTCACGGCCTCATAGACACGCACGTCCTGGCCCCCAAGGTCGAAAGCGCACTGGATGACGTCAGCACAAGAGAGGCGCCGCGCCTGCAGGGCCTTGAGGGGGAACGCCATGCGGGCGATTCGTCGTGAAATGCCTAAAACCTGTTGGCCACGTATGAGCGACTCGCGGGGTCATGCATGCTTGGTGCAAAACTGACCCTTCCCTCGTTTGAACCCATAGGTTACGCAGTACAGCACCGATGGCATCTCGATTGTACAGTGCTTGCAGAACCCATATCCACTTGGACGGGGTCCGCGACCTCATGCAGTTCCGAAGCGCCGGCATTCTCGTGGGCGGCATCGTCGTTGGCCTGGCACTTGCCGGCCTCACTGCTTCGGCCATGTCGGGGTACGGCCCCATGGCGGGCTGGAGCCACGGCACGATGGGCCAGGGCATGATGGGCAATGGCATGATGGGTGGCGGCGGTATGATGGGCAACGGTTGCCACATGTGCTCGGGCTCCAGCGCCGGAACGAGCGGCACGGGCACCCTCGTCGTGATGAAGGACTACCAGTACCAGCCCACGACGCTCAACGCGCGCGTGGGCGACACCGTGACATGGCGCAACGACGACTCCGTCGCGCACACGGTGACGAGCGACACAGGAGAAGAGCTCGATTCGGGGCTCATCCAACCGGGCAGCACGTGGACGCACCAGTTCACGCAGGCCGGGACTTTCAGCTATCACTGCGCGCCTCATAGCTCCAGCTCGAACGGCTCGTACTCAGGCATGACGGGACGCGTCGTCGTGTCGTGAGCCGTCGCGCGCAGCCGACCATAACACGCTACGTGCGCGACGCCCGCCATGGACGCCACTGTTCGTGGCTCCATGAGGTCCAACTCAGTTGGCGAACGTGGCGACCGCGGCGGGCACCGCGTGTTCTGGGCGCGCGGGCGACTCGTTCTCGGTCAACCCTGCGTCGTCCCACGGGCTTATGCCGCCTCCATATCCTGCCGCCTTGTGGACACCGAGCAATCGCTCCTGCACCTGGCGGGACTTACTGAATACGAAGCACGGGCCTACCGCACGCTTCTTGGGCTTGGGAGCGTGGGGGCTGCCGATATCGCGGAAGCTTCAGGTATCCCGCGAACCCGCATCTACGCCGTGCTCGATGGTCTGTTGGAGCGTTGGGTCATAGTAGAAGCGGGTCGCCCCAAGCGTTACCGCGCGCGCGATCCCCACGAGTGCTTCGAGGATGCACGCCGCGAGCTGGACGCCAAGATCGAGGCCGGCCTTCCTATTCTGGCAGCGCGCTATCACGAGCGTGAGCAACGCTTCGCCGGCCCCCTCTGGATACTGGAGGGCGAACCAGCGATCGTCAAGAGGGCGGTCGCCATCGCCCAGCGCGCGCGCAAGAGCCTCCGGTTCGTCCTGCCGGTACCCATGCGGCCCCCTCCGTCACTCACGGAAGCGATTGGCCGCGCGCAGAAGCGCGGCGTCGTGCTCCTTATCGGCGCGTCAGCCGAAGCGGGGCGGGAATTCGCGCGGAAAGGCCTGACGTCGCGCGAAATGCGGTTCCCCGCGTTCGTCCTCGTCTCGGACGAGACCCAAGGCCTCCTTGCGGTCCGCACTGAGGGGGGCGCCATGCGGGGCCTTTGGAACCCGAACCCTGAGCTCGCGCGCTTCATGGTGGCGCTACTGCGTCCCGTCCTGGACGGTGCCTGAGTCACGTTTTCACTCGCCCTGATGACATCGAGGTTAAGAGCGTCCCCCTGCCAGTCTGCGCCAGATGCTCACACCTGAACGCATCCACAAGACGCGCTGGTGGATCCTCCTCGTTCTCTGCCTCAGCCTCGCCCTGGTCGTGCTCGACAACACCGTCATCAACGTCGCGCTCCCCACGCTCGCGCAGGAACTCGGCGCGGGCGGCACCGAACTGCAATGGATCGTAGACGCCTACGTCCTCGTCTTTGGCGGGCTCCTCCTCACGATGGGGGCGCTTGGCGACCGCTATGGGCGCCGCGGTGCCCTGCAGGCCGGCCTCATCATCATCGCGGGCAGCAGCGTCGCGGTGCTCTTCGCGACCGAGGCGCGGCACCTCCTCCCGGTCCGTGCGATGATGGGCGTGGGGGCCGCGCTCGTCATGCCAGCGACACTCAGCATCCTCACGCAGGTGTTCCCGAAGGAGGAGCGCGGTCGAGCCATGGGTATCTGGGCCGCCGTCGCGGGAGTCGGCGGCATCGTGGGCTTAGTCATCGGTGGCTGGCTGCTTGAGCACTTCTCGTGGCAAAGCGTGTTCACGCTGAATGTCCCGATCGCAGCGGTCGCGCTCGTCGCGGGGCTCTTCTTGTTGCCGCGCAGCAGGGACGAGCGACGCAGCCCCCTCGATCCCGTCGGCACCGTCCTCTCGATCGTCGCGCTGACGAGCCTCCTCTTTGCTATCATCGAGGGACCAGCCGTGGGTTGGGCAGCAGCTTCCGTGCTCGTCGCCACCGTCGTCGCGCTAGTGGCGTGGCCCACGTTCGTGTGGTGGGAGCGCCGCACGCGCTTCCCCATGCTGCCGCTTGGCCTCTTCCGCGACCGCGGCTTCGCGGTAGGCAACCTCGTGATCGCACTCGCGTTCCTCACCATCTTCGCCGTCTTCTTCGCCATGACGCAGTACCTACAGTTCGTGCGCGGTTACTCGCCATTCGACGCTGGCATCCGCTTCCTTCCGATGATCGCAGGCATGGCCAGCACGGCGACGCAAAGTGACCGGCTCGCGCGCCGGATCGGAACGCAGCGCACCGTCGGCGCGGGGCTGTTCCTCGTGACGCTCGCGCTCATTGGGCTTTCGTTCGTCGGCATCCAGACCGACTACGCGTTCGTCGCCCTCGGCCTCCTTCTTCTTGGTGCGGGGATGGGCGCCGCGATGGCCCCCAGCACGACCATCATCATGGACGCCGTGCCCCCTGAGAAAGCGGGCGTCGGCAGCGCGATGAACGACACGAGCCGGGAGGTGGGCGCCGCACTGGGTGTCGCCATCCTGGGCAGCACCCTCAACGCGGTGTACTCGCGCGCCCTCGACATCGCCGCGACGCTTCCCACTGCCGTCCGTGACGCTGCGTCACAGGGGATTGCAACCGCGTTCATGGCCGCACATCGACTGCCGGCCCCCACAGGCGACGCACTCCGGGCGAGCGCAAGCGACGCGTTCGTCGCAGCGCTGCAAGTCACGTACTGGGCCGCGGCCGCGGTCACATTCATTGGCGCGATCATCGCCTTGCTCACGATGCCTGATCGTCAAGCGGCGCGACCCAAGGCCCATGCCGTGAGCGTGTGAAGCTCTTATGAGCAGGCACGTTGACTCCCCGTCGTGCGGTTGTAGCACCGGTTCCCATGGTCTCGTTCCAGAACAAGGCGTCCTTCGTCGCAGCGCTCGTCATCAGCGTCGTCATCGGAGCTGGCGTCGGCTACGCGCTACAGCCTTCGGGCGCGCCCAGCACGACTGACGGTGCGGGCGGCCACGAGATGACACCCGCCGAGCAGTGCCAGCACATGCCAGAGATGTGCCCCACACCAGGGGGGAACCAGACTGCCAGACGATGACTCGGGCAAGCGCTCGTGGTGGGCAAGCCTCATTGCGTTCGGAACGGCGCTCTTGGCGAGCGCACACCACTGGTTGCACGTCATGCTGCTATCGCTCGGGTTCACCTTCTTGGCTCCAGTCACGAGCCCGTTCTGGCGCACGATGATGCTGCTCGTGTCTCTGCTCGCGACGAGCGTGATGGTCGCTTGGCTCCTCCGTGCTCGCGAGATACCCGCGTCCAGGTTCTGGGGCATGGGCGCCGGGGCTTGCCTGAGCCTCGCGCTACTCGCCTTCACGGTGGTGCGCGACGGCGTCTGAGACCACGCAAGGACTATCGAGGACGAGGCCACACCCCTTAACCAACGCGACCCGGATGACGGGCGAGGATCCGTATGTTCTCGCGTCCGAAGTCCATCGAGTATGACCTGGAGTGCGGCGACTGTGGGCACCACATCGGGTCGTTCGTCCGCTTCGAGGACTTCGGGGACGAGCCGCGCTGCTGCCCTGACTGCCTCAGCATGCACTTGCGGGAGGTAGAGGTCTTTGGCGATGAGTCACCGATCATGGGCCCAGTGTTGCACTCACGACGGATCCCTGGTGAGAAAGCCCCCCAGACCCCACCTTCAGCCGCTTCTCGCGACGATCCACTCGCAGACCTTGGGCCAGACGTCCCGGTGCGCCCGGCTGCTGACTGAGAGACCGATGTGACCAGTGGGCACGTCGATCCACTCCTTATCAGTGCTCGGGACGAACTCAAGGAACGCGGATGTCGACTCGTTGGGCACGAGGTGATCGAACTTCCCAGTAAGGAGAAGAAGTGGCATCATGAGGCCGTCGAGCCGCACTGGCTTCCCGTCGAGCGCTAGTTCGTTGCGGGCCAGCTTGTTCGATTGGTACAGCTCTTTGATGAATTGCCTGTAAGTCTCGCCCGCAACGGGGATCGTGTCGCGGGACCACTGCTCCATGCGGAGGAAGTTCGCCACGAACTCCTCGTTGCCTGCGTACTTCGCGAAGTTCGCGTACTTCGCGTACATGTTCTCGACGGGCTTGAGGAACTGGAACCCCGCATCCAGAAAACCGCCAGGCGCATTGCCGAAGGCCTCGACGATCTTGTCGGCGTCGAAGTACTCCGGCCGGCTCCAGAGGCGAAGCAGCCCGTCGCCCCCATCGAAGACGAGGGGAGCCGCCATCAACACGAGGTTCCGCACTTTCTCGGGGTGAAGAGCTGCGTACATCGTGCTCATCGCGCCGCCCATGCAGTAGCCGAGGACGGTGACGTCGGAAGAGCCGCTCTTCACGCGCACGGCGTCCACGCAGTTCTCGAGATATCGGTTCACGTAGTCGTCAAGTGTGAGCCATTGGTCGATCTGTGAGGGCGAGCCCCAGTCGATGAGGTACACGTCCAACCCGGCTTCGAGCAAGCGACGGACGACGCTGCGATCGTGTTGAAGATCAAGCACGTAGGGCCGGTTGATGAGCGCGTACACGATCAGCACCGGGGTCGGGTGGATCGCCCCGCGTTCGGGACGATAGCGGAGCAGCCGGAGCTTGTTCTCGGAGTAGATGACGTCGGCGGGCGTCTCACCCACGCTGACCTGGGGCGGATTCTCAAGGAACGTGCCGAACCCAGCGATCCGGTCAGCCCAAGCTTGTGTCGCCTCGACGGCGGCCCGCGTCATCATTTGGGGCATCGCCATGGGGTCCATGCGCTTGGTCACCCTCGGGGCGTTCCGCTCTCGGGCATCTTCGCGTGGATATCACGCAGGAGAGTCTCGACGCGCTGTTGGCGCCGCTCCAGCTCGATCAGACGTTGTCCAACTTCGAGGAGGTCGCTGCGCGTGGAGATGCCTACGGCGCGCAGGCTGTGCTCCGCTTGCTCCTGGAGGCGCTTCCTGGCATCCAACGCTGCGTCCACTGTCTCGCCCTGAGCCGCGGCGTAAAGAGGACTGCCCAGGACGGGCTTTATGGCGTCCGCGTACGCGTTCGTCCACAAGTTCACGAGGTCCTCGACAGGCGGTCCCTCCCCCATGCTCGCCCGCTCGGCGGTCATTTGACTGGCCTGGTCGATCGTCTGCGTCCATATGCGGAAAGATTCGCCAAAGAGCGTTCCGCCCGAATGAGAACCTGCGCGTTTGAGGCTCGTAAGGAAGGCTTGCCACGACGCGGCCTGAGCTTGGGTGATCGCCTCCAAAGTGCCGAGTGCGGGAGCCACCGTTGGTCCCCCTTGTCCATTGGAGGCCATGTGGGGTCACCCCTTTCGTTCGCTGTCTGCGGCCCAACGCGGAGGACTCCCGGCCAACGATGACCACGAATCGACCCACGCGAGCGTCAACTGGCGGTTCACTTCCGAGGCTTGCCGGCTCGCGTTCGTCATCAACTCGGCTGCCGTATCCACCTGTTTCTTCGTGGCCTCGATCATCTTCTCGTAAGGATCCCACACCGCCACCATCAGATGGCGGACTCCCTCAACTGGTGCTTGGATCGTGGCCCGCAGCGCCTCGGCAGCATTACGCTTGATGCCTTCCTGCGTTCCGGCTCCCCCAGAAGTGGGCGTCGCGCGCGCGATGGTGTCTGCCGCTTGCTCGATGGCGGCAGTTGGCACAGAGACCGTCATGAGATGGTCCAACCCGGAACGCACTCCCGCGATGGCTGCGCGTTGGACGACAAGGCCAGCATCGGCAGCGTCACGAGCGCTCTGGAGAGCCTCATTCTGCATCTTGAGCCCTATGTCGAAGGCAGTGTCCCACGTCTTGCGCAGTTCGGTGTCGATATCGTTCATGACGATCCCTCTGGAAGTTCGTCTCTGAAGAATCGGTGAAGTGTGCAAGTACCTTCTGCCTATGCGGTGTCTCACCTACGGCTTCGACTCACGCATGAGGAGCACGACCGCCTCGCCGTCGAGGACGACCTCGCCTGCCTGGTTGGCGCAGGTCGTGGCGAGGCGGAAACGCGGCTTGTCACCTATCTTCTCCACGACGCGTAAGCGCACAGTCACGACGTCTCCGGGCCGCACTGGTTTCGTGAAGCGAAGTTCCTGGCTGAGGTAGATGACGACGCCTGGCAAGCGAGAGAGGGCGGCTGACACGATCCCCCCCGTGAGCATGCCATGCGCGATGCGTCCGCCGAACATCGTCCGCTTTGCGTACTCGTCGTAGAGGTGGATGGGGTTCGCGTCACCCGTCGCGCTCGCGAAGTCACGGATATCATCGTCA
>JBAZZN010000003.1:0-25574 GCA_041658815.1 Thermoplasmatota archaeon | reverse complement strand
ACGCGCTCAGCGGCGCTTGGCGGCGTCACGACCGTGCTCGACATGCCCAACACTTCTCCGCCCGTCTTCACGCACGCTGCGCTCGCGGACAAGCTCTCCCGCGCGCGGGCGAAGGCGGTCGTCGATTTCGGCCTCTACTGTGGCCTCGACGACAATGGCGAGAGCCTCGCGCTCCTGCCCGGCTCGACGGCAATGAAGATCTATCTGGGTGCGACCACCGGGAACCTGCTCGTCCGCGACATGGACCTGGTGCGCCGCGCGCTCGCGGCCGCTGCGGCGGCAGGACGGACGGTCGCCGTGCACGCCGAGTCGCAAGCATGCCTCGACCGCCACGCGCACGCTCTCGACGACTCGGACTTCACGAGCCACTCCACCTCGCGCCCACCGGAGTGCGAGGCCGAAGCCATCCGCACGCTGGCGGTGGCCGCGCACGGCACCAGCGCGCGTGTGCACATCGCGCACCTCTCCACGAGGGCGGGGTTAGACGCGCTCCGAAACACCGGCTTCACGAGCGAAGCCACGCCACACCACCTCTTGCTAGAGCAGACCGCACTGCGGGGCGGTGGCAAGTTCAAGATGAACCCTCCCCTGCGTGCTCCAACCGACGTCCGTGTGCTCTGGGACGCGTTCGTCCGTGGTGATATCACATGCCTCGCGAGCGACCACGCCCCCCACACGATCGGCGAGAAGGCGGCCATCCGCCTGGGCGAGTGCCCAAGCGGTGTTCCAGGCGTGCAGACTCTCGTGCCGATCGTCCTCGCTCGCGCCCTCGAAGAGAAAGCGCCCATCGCGTGCATCGTCGCCGCGTCCACGGCGGCCGCGCGCGTCTTCCGGTTGCCGGGCAAGGGCGCGCTTGCGCCGGGCAACGATGCTGACTTCGCCGTCTATGACTTGGAGGACGTGAGCGAAGTGCGTGCCGAGCGGATGGCGAGCCGCGCTGGTTGGACACCATTCGAGGGCATGCGGGCGATATTCCCCACCGACGTCTTCGTGCGCGGGGAAGCGGTCGTGGCGGAAGGCAAGATCGTGGACGACGCGCCGCGGGGGCGCTTCGTGGTGCCGGCATAGGCTGAAGTGCTTGAGCGGGGTAATTCCGCCCGTGCTCCCGGTGGACCTCTCGCGCATCCCGCAAGAGCCGGGCGTCTATCTCTTCAAGGACAAGCAAGGCACGGTCCTATACGTCGGAAAAGCGGCGGACCTGCGCGCCCGCCTCTCGCAGTACAAACCCGGGCAAGTGGAGCCACGCAAGGAAGGTTTGCTCGAGAAGGCGGCGGACGTGGAGGTCATCCTCACGTCCAGCGAGAAAGAAGCGCTCATCCTCGAATCCTCGCTCATCAAGCGGCACCACCCGCGCTACAACATCCTTCTAACGGATGACAAGCGATATCCTTTCATCCTGCTCTCTGCGCACGAGTTCCCCCGCGCGAGCATCGTGCGCGACACCCGAGCGAGTGGGCAGCTCTTCGGGCCGTTCCCGCACGCGGGCGCGGCGTGGCGCACGCTCAAGACGATGCAGGAGACGTTCCGCATCCGCGACTGCAAGGAACTCATTCCCGGCGGCTGCCTCAACTATCAGATGAAGCTGTGCTGGGGGCCGTGCATCACGGACCTTGCGGACCGACGCCGCAAGACCAGCGACCGCGAGTTGTCCGACGTCGATCCCATCGAAAGATACCAGCAGGCCGCGAAGGAGGCAGAGCTGTTCCTCAAGGGGGACCTCGACATCTTGGGGGATGAGCTCACGCGGCAGATGGGGGATGCCTCCGAGAAGATGCAGTTCGAGCGCGCCGCGCTCCTGCGCGACCGACTCGGGGCGATCACCACCACGCTGACGCACCAGGCCATCTTCGCCGGGGGGCAGGAGGATCGTGACGCGTTCCTCGTGCACCGAGAGGGCCCCGCTTGGGTCGGCGTCGTGGTCCTCCTGCGGCGCGGGGAAGTCGCGGGACAAGAGACGTACTTCTTCCGCAAGGCCGCCAGCGACGAGCCCTCGGACCTGCTCGCCGAGTTCGTGCGCCGCTACTACGAGCACCTTCCCACCGTGCCCCGTGAGATCATAGTCGCCCAGCTTCCAACGGAGCACGGGGCCATCGAGCAATGGCTTTCGGACAAGCGCGGCTCCCCGGTCACCTTTCGCGTTCCCAAGAAGGGTGACCTCAAGCGCGTCCTCGACCACGCGAAGCGAAACGCAGAATTCAGGCTCGGCCAGGAAAGCTTGCGCCGGGGCGAGGCTGAGGCCGACCGCGAGATCAACGCGCTGCGAGACGCGCTCGGTCTCACCGAGGCGCCCCGCCGCATCGAGTGCTTCGATATCTCGCACCTGGGCGGGACAGGTGTCGTCGCGAGCATGAGTGTGCTCGTGGATGGCAAGCCGACGACGTCCGAGTACCGCCGGTTCAAGCTCAGTCAAGACAAGAACGATGACTTCGCGGCCATGGAGGAGGTCGTGACGCGCCGTTACTCGCGCGTCCTGAAGGAGAGCACCAAGCCCCCCGATCTTGTGCTCATCGACGGCGGCCAAGGCCAACTGAAGGCCGCGAAGCGCGCGCTCGACGCGCTGGGGTTGACGGACCTGCCCCTCGCCGCGCTCGCAAAGCGCGAAGAAGAGGTCTGGCTCCCGGGTCACCTTCACCCACTCGCTCTCGGGCGCCGGCACGAGGCGCTCATGCCGCTCATGAGGGTGCGCGACGAGGCGCACCGCTTCGCCGTACAATACCAGCGCTCGCGGCGCAAGAACCAGTTGCGAGAGAGTGCGCTCGATGCCGTCCCTGGCCTCGGCCCGGCCAAGAAGCGCGCGCTGCTCGCGCAGTTTGGGAGCGTGAAGGGGGTGCTCGCAGCGCGGGAGGTGGACCTCGTGCTCGTGCGGGGGATCGGGCCGGAGCTAGCGCGGCGGATCCTTGATGGGCCACGCCCACGGTAGGATGAAAGGCACGTGTCAGCGCCGCAGCGAACTGGTTTCCCGCGGGAAACCGGTTCACAGAGCGCCGACACCTCCGGATCGAGGGCATGCTTGCGGCGCGGGAGGAGGATCTGCGTTTGGTGCGTGGGGTCGGGGCGGGTCGAGGACCGCTCAGGACCCGGTCGCGACACTCCGACCTATTTAAGCCCGTGCTCCCGGTTCACCTTCCATATGACGGCGTGAGCGAGGGATCGGACCATGACGCTGAACACTGACCATCTCCAGCGATGCATCCAGACGCTGGATTCGTCCCTTGTCATGTATCACAAGGCCCAACCCGGCGGTATCGACCAAGAGGTGTTCCGCAACGCCGTCATCAAGGGCTACGAACTCACGCAAGAGACCAGTTTCAAGCTGCTCAAGAAGGCGCTCCGGGATTTCGGCCACGGTGCGAAGAAGTTGGATTCGACCCCAGTGAAGGACATCTTGCGCTTGGCGGCCACCCACGGGTTGATGACTTTGCCGGAGGTCGAGCGCTGGTTCGCCTACCGTGACAACCGAAACAGCACAGCCCACGACTACGGAGAAGCCTTCGCGAACGAGACGCTGGTACTGCTCCCTGGCTTCATTGCGGATGCAAAGACCCTGGAAGGCACGCTGCGCGCCCGCTTCCGCGAGGGAGCGTGACCTTTTCCATGCTCGGCCACGACGCGTTGCGGATGCCAAAGCGCCATGTCGAGATCATCATTTCGTTGCTGCGCCAGCATGTTCCGCGTTCAGAAGTGTGGGCCTATGGCAGTCGCGTGACTGGTGCGGGGCATGAAGCGAGCGACCTTGACCTGGTCGTCCGCAACCCGCAAGACCTGGCGGCAGAGACGTATGGCCTCGTCGAACTCAAAGAGGCTTTCAGCGAAAGCGACCTGCCCATTCGGGTCGATGTCTTGGACTGGGCGCGCATCCCCGCGAGTTTTCGCCGCGAGATCGGGCGCGAGCATTTGGTCGTCCAGCGCGAGTGGTCCGATGACCATGAGCTATCAAAATGACTCTGGAGGGTGAACCCCCAGCGCCCCCCTCTTAGCGGCTCCGCGAGGACTCGAACCTCGACCAGGGGGTTAACAGCCCCCCATCGCTACCTATTAGACTACAGAGCCAGTGAGCCCACGTTCAACGCCACGCGTAATGAACCTTACGACGGCTCTACAATGAAGAACTCGTCTCAAGGACCATCACAGGTCATTGAACCGACATCCATCCGGCTGGAATGCCAATGACCGGAACGCGAAACGCTAAGCGGCACGCCCCACTTTCTCACTCCCCATGACGCTCCTCACGGCCGACGAGGCACCCCGCGCCGCACGCCTCGCGCGGCTCCACCTCAGCGAGGCCGAAGTCGTACGGCTCGCCCCGGCGCTTGAAGCCATCACGCGCGACTTCTCGTCGCTCGCCGAGCGCGCGGGCCAACTCGCCGACCCGCCGGCCGCTGCGCTTGGCGCGACGCGTGCGGACGAGATCGCGCCAGCAGCACCCGAGGTCACCGAGGGCATCCTCCGTGCCGCCGCCCCGCGCGTGGACCCCGCCAGCCGCGCCATCCTCACGACGCCGCGTGGAAGTCCATGACCAGTTCAGCCATCGAAGCCGTCGAACGTGCGCTCGCCCGATTGGGCGACGACAAGTGGAACGCCTTTCTCCACGTGGATGCGCAGCGGGCACGGGAGCGCGCGCGCAACGCGGAAGGCCCCCTCGCGGGGCTCGTGCTCTCGGTCAAGGACAATCTCGCGCTCGCAGGCATGCCAATGACGTGCGGCTCGCTCCATCTGAAGGACTACGTCGCGCCCTACGACGCCACCGTCGTCGAGCGGCTCGAACGCGCCGGAGCGGTCATCCTGGGAAAGACGAACATGGACGAGTTCGCGGCCGGCTCATCGGGCGAGAACTCGGCCTTTGGACCAACGCTGAACCCAGCCGATATCACGCGCGTGCCTGGCGGTTCATCCTCCGGGGCAGGTGCAAGCGTCGCCTCTGGCGTATGCGACGCCGCGCTTGGGAGCGACACCGGCGGAAGCATCCGATGCCCCGCGAGCTTCTGCGGCGTCGCCGCTCTCAAACCAAGTTACGGGCTCGTCTCGCGCTACGGCTTGTCCGACCTTGCCATGAGCCTCGAAAGCCCAGCACCAGCAGCGCGGGACGTGACGACGCTGGCGCGGATCATGGGAGCCATCGCTGGGCCGGACGCACGGGACGCGCGCACGGCGGGCTCAGGTGAGATAGGCACCCTACACAGCCAGATGGCAGGCACGCTCCGCATCGGCGTTCCCGAGGAGGCTTTCACCGGCGTCGCCGATGATGTCTCCCGCCCCGTCCGCTCCGCGCTCGCGAAGCTGGAACGCCACGGCGCCACACTTCTTCCTATCCACCTGCCGACCATACACGACGCGCTGGCCGCGTACTACGTCATCAACTACGCCGAGTTCGCCAGCGCGATGCAGCGCTTCGACGGCACGCGCTACGGCACCACCGCGGCGACCCCGGAGGACGCTCGAGCCACCTTCGGCGACGAAGTGAAACGACGCATCCTGCTTGGGACGTTCGTCACGTCGCGGGAGGAACGCGGGCGCTGGTACGACGCCGCCCTGCGAGTCCAGGCCGCCGTGGCCGCTGACCTTGCGCGAGCGTTCGGTGCTTGTGATATCCTCGCGATGCCCACGATGCCAGTCCGCGCGTTCAAACTTGGGGAGCGCATCGGGGACCCTCGCGCGATGTACGCTGCCGACGTGCTCACGGTGCCAGCGAATCTTGCTGGCGTGCCCGCAGGCAGCGTGCCGCTCAATGTCAGCGGGCTCCCAGTCGGGCTGCAACTTCTTGGCCCGCATGGCGCCGACGCACGCGTGCTATCAGTCATGAAGCTCGTGGAGGACCTCGCCTGAGCGGCCTGGGCACGCGAACCGGGCACAGCGTCCGCATCGGACTTGAGGTCCACGTCTATCTGTTGACGAAGTCCAAGCTCTTCTGCGCGTGCAGCGCGGACGCGCAGGCCGCGCCACGAGCGAATACGCAGGTGTGTCCCACTTGCACGGGCCAGCCTGGCTCGAAGCCAATGGCACCCAACCGCGTCGCCATGGAGCACGCCATCGAGGTCGCGCGCGCGCTGGGTTGCTCGCTGCGTCCCAGCGTACGCTTCCTGAGAAAGCACTACTTCTACCCTGACCTGCCAACGAACTACCAGCGCACGAGCGAGCCCGTCGGCGAGGGCGGAGTCCTCGATGGTGTCCGCATCCGCGAGCTGCACGTGGAAGAGGACCCTGGCGCGTTCGACCTCGCTACAGGCCGCATCGATTACGATCGCAGCGGCTCCCCGCTCCTAGAGATCGTGACGGATCCGGACTTTGTGTCGCCCGCGCACGCGCGCAGCTTCCTTCACGAGTTGCGCCTCGTGCTCAACCACCTCGGCGCGGTGCGCGACGAGGCAGGGCTCAAGGCCGACTGCAACGTGTCCGTGCACGGCGGCGAGCGCGCCGAGGTGAAGAACGTGAATTCCATCCGGAACGTGGAGCGCGCGCTGTCTTTCGAGGCGGAGCGCCAGCTTGAAGCGCACGCGCGTGGCGAGACTCTCGTGCGCGAGACCCGTCACTTCGACGAGGACTCTGGTCGCACGACGCGCTTGCGGTCCAAAGAATCAGAAGCGGACTACCGGTACATACTGGACCCTGACTTGTCAGGCGTCGATATCGCCGCGCTCGCCGCCGATCTCCCCGCGCGCGAGGCGCCACTCGCGAGGCGCGCCCGCATCGCTTCGCTCGCACAAGCGCCCATCGAAGAGGCCTCCGCGCTGCTAGAGGAGCGCGCGCTCACGGACGCGTTCGAAACTGCTGGCGCACGCGTGGGCTGGCGGCTGGCGTACGATTGGTTCCTGCGCGACCTGCGCGCGGACCTCGCGTTCAAGCCGATGACGTTCGCCGCGTCGGGGCTCTCCGCTAATGATATCACCGCTTTGCTCGAAGCCGTGAAGGAGAAGCGCATCACGCCCAAGGTCGCGACGCGTCTCCAGCGCGAGGCGCTCGCAAGCAGGGGTGGGCTCGCGGCGGCGCTGCGCACCGAGTTGGGCGAGAGCGTGGGCGACGTGCTTGGCGCCGCGCGCGCGGCCGTAGATGCGAACCCGCGCGCGGTCGCGGACTACCGCGCGGGCAAGGTTGCCGCCGTCAATTTTCTGGTGGGCATGGTCATGAAGCATCTCAAGGGGCGCGCGGAGGCGAACGCCGTGCGCGAGGCTGTGGTGCAGGCGCTCGAAGGAAGCTGGGGGACTGACCGATAACGTCGTCCAGCCGCGCCGCAGCGTGCGGCGGCGGGAAACGGGGGGCACGGTGCCGCCGCAGAGCGGCGTCTTCCTTATCGGTCAAGTCCGGTGAGCGCTCACCTGCAGCTTGCCCCTCAGCGCCAGGCGCTCGTGAGGGTGTCGCTTCGGTCCCCGATGATGATGCTGGCGCGGTACCCTGGGTTCGTGACGGGCTCGCCGGTGGCGTCCACGAGTTCGAACCAGTCTGCGAGGCGCGCGGCTTGCGTGATGCCGTGCGTGTCCTGCCACTGAAGCGTGACGATGAGGATGTGGGTGCCGTAGAAGCCGCCCAGGGGAACGGGCGTTTGGAAGGTGAACTTGCCCGCGCGCGTGGATGGAGTGGTCGTCGTGATGACGTCCGCGTCACTGTGTGCTTCGACCGCGCCGTCATCGTGACCCACGATGGCCGCGTTCGCGGGGCCCCAGCGACCTGATGCAAGGACGAGTGCGACGTGCGTGGGTTCAATGAGTGAGTCGCCGTGCACTGCGTTTCCAGTGCTATCAAGCACCCTCAAGTATTGCGCGGCGCCGCGGGCATTGTACGCTTCCAAGATGCCAGCTTCGCCAATGCTCAGCAGTGGAGGCTCGTCCGGGGTGGTCTGGCCTTCAGGGATCGGGCAGATGGGAGGCTGGCCCCAGTCCGTAAGGAGGCACGCGTGCTGGGGCGATGCTCGGTTGGGGGTGGTGTCCCATCCCTTGGGGCCTGAGCGCATTGGGGGAGGCGGGACCCAAGTTGACGTGCCATTTTTGCCATCATAAATGACGAGCCCGTAATCATCCTTGCTCAGCACGAGCTCAGGGTACCCATCACCATTCGCGTCACCCGACACGGCTGCCATGATGATTGGCCCAACGCTAACGCCTGCGGACCATTGCAGCGAGGTGGCGTCGAGCGTTCGCATCTCGGCCTTGCTGGCAGCCCTGATGATGTTCTGTGTCTGTTCAGCATCCTGGATGCGCGCGTAAGCGAACCAGTCGCCATCGACTTGCGCTTGGAGTTGGAGTGACCCGTCGAAGCGCTCGATGGCGTGCGTCAAGCGGTTCGCGTAGATGCTTCCGTCGAGCCCAAACTCGATTTGGGTAAAGGACGAGTTCGTCACCGAATTGATGGTGAGGCCACTGGAAGGCACGAGTGTAGCGAGCTTGCCATCAAGCGTCGCGACTGCGATCTGGCCCGATGAGGTCCGTGTCGCGATGCTCGTGACGTTCCGCGAAGCGCCGGGCAGTAGTTGGCCCTCGCAGGCAAGCGCGGCCACGCACTGCTCCCACTCCAAGTCACCCGTCGCGGCAGTCAGCCTGTAGAGGTATCCCGCCTCGTCCCCCACCAGGATGGCACGATCAGCTGGCCCGTCGTCCCAGTACGCAAGCGCCGTGGGGGCAGCGTGCAGGAGGAGGCTCCACGTGGGGATCCCGCCTGGCGCGAGGCGGTACAATTTGGTGTCCGCCGTGCCCACGAACAAGTCGGGTGCGCCAGCGCCCGCCACGTCATAGAGTGCCATCGTGGTCACTGGCGGCCGCGGCAGCGCGAGCGTGCTCATCGACCACGACGCCGTTGGTTTGCACCCAAAGTGGGGCGGCGCATACAGGTCGAGTGTGAGGCTCGCGTCGCTCACGCCAAGCTCGCCCAACTCGTTCACGATGCTCTCCACGTCCGCATCCGCCTGCAAGACCCCGCCAACTGGCACCATGCGCTTGTTGACCTCGAAGCTGCTGTTTTGCAACGCGTTGTCGATGTTGAGCAGGTCTGCTCCCACGCCAATGTCGTACGACCCCGTCGTGAAGAGGTACGCAGTCCGCGTTCCGACCCTCGCTTGCAGCGTTGTCGGCGGCGTCGCGTTGTACGCGCCACCAGGCACTCGCACCTCAATGATGCCGGGGCTCTTGCCCCAATGCGAACCGTTCGCTTGATAGCCATTCGCGAGCGTCACGTTCACCATCGGCCCCATCCCAACGTTGCTCTCCACGCTCGTGGACTGGTCCCGGAGTGACGTGGCGCGCGCCCACACGCCCCACCACTGGGCGCTGGAAGCGGGGACGGTGACTGGCGTCGTGGCCGTCCACCGCACATGACGCGAGTCAACCAAGCTCCACGAGCCGGACGCGTTGTGCCCATCCGCGCTCTCGAACGTGCCAGTCATGTTGAACAATTCGGGCCCACGCCCATGGTTCATCCAGATGTCGTAGCCGCCGGGGACCTCGAGGTCCACGCTCGTCACGGTCGTTTCGTCCCCACCATTCGCGAGGACCGCACCAAAGAAGACGGTCTCGCCTGAGCGCAGCGCGTAGGGCGTCGTGGGGTACACGCTGCGCGGGAGGTCATGCGAAAGCGGGACCGCATCATACCGAATGACGAGTGATGATTCGCTGAAACTGCCGTTGAACGCGCGCGCACGCAGCACGTCGAACGGGTGATCCGGGCTATCGGGAGGACGGAACGAGAGAGTGAGGGTGCTCGAATTCAGGATGGGAGCTGACGCGGTGAAAATGAGCTTGGTTCCGGACTCGCCGACAACTGCTGGCTCAGCCACCCAAGGTAGGTTGTCTTGTGGCTCGTTCTCCCAGCCGGCAGGCAAGTCGATCTGGACTGACGCGTGCACCGGGATCCTGGCCGTGCCCACTGATTCATCCTCAGTGCCCTCACCAACCGCACGCATCATGAGCTTGAAGAGAATCGGGAGTGTCTTGTTGTCGGGCGGTAGGATCGTTGTCTGGGTCACATCGAGTCCCTGCGCGAGCATTGGCACTCCAGCTTGGTTCGCCCACGTGAGTGACCCAACGCCGCCTCGTCCCAGGTAGCCCCCGCTTGAGTTGCTCAGGAGCGCGATGGCTGACCACGTCGTGTGGTTCTGCTCGCCAAGCAAGCCCGCCGTCTTGATGGTGGTCTTGAGGGCGTCGCCTTGGAGGCGTTGGAGTTCGGCGCGCCGGATGGCGGGCGCGTAAAAGTCCAACGGTTCAGCGCCCGAGACGGGCTTCACGGGCAAGACTTTGACCCCCGTGAAGTCGGGCATGTAAAGGATATCGCTGGATTCGCCGATGAGGGCCCCGTTGCCGTGCAGCAAGTAGAGCGCGCGGAGGTTGTCGAGGTACATCGCAGTGTCGATGCCGGGCCCGAAGTATTGGTCCACGCGTTCCTTCCACAATGAATCGTCCCCGTTCATGCCCTCGATGGCGAGTTGGTCCAGGACCGTTTTTCCGTTGCATGCTCCCGTGGATGGCATGGCGTCCGCGACCCTGATGAAGTCGTCGCCCCTCAGTTTGAGCAAGTGCGCGTTGGCGTCAATGGAACTTCCTGGTGATTCGAACGTGCTCACGAACGCGACGGCGCTCAGCATGATCGATGCGACAATGACGGCCTCTAGAACGTGAGTGCTCACGCGATATCAGCGCGTGGGGTTTGGCGTAAGAGTGCTTCAAGAAAGCGAGATCGGGGACACAGCCAATCGGGCAAAGCCCGATAGGGGAATCATGGGCCTGGTGGAGGGAAGACCGCGTTTGGAGTCGCCAATATCCCCGCGAGGCCACCCTGATTGTCTAGTCCTCGCCCGTTCGATGGCATGAAGATGCCGGGTTCTCCCAACTGCCAATAACAATCATTGCACCCATGGGCGTAGTTGAGGGCGTGTTCTTGTTCGTAGTAGTCTGTGGCATTTCCCTCATCGACAAACCACCCGTACCCACCACTCTCCGACCAGCCATACGCCCGGGCGGCGCTGCCAGCCCAGACTAGGTACTTGTCCGTGCCGGCCCGGTCCCACAAGAGCCCCAACGCGCCATCGATCTCCGCCATCCCACCTGCATACCCCCCAATTGTGTACTGGTCGTTCCCCGCGTCGTTGCGGAGGACGCCCCAGCCCTCATAGGCGCCGCCCATGGAGTACGTTTGGCCAACGAAGAAGCTATCGTTGCCAGCATAGTCACGCAGCAATCCGACGCCCAAATCGGCGCCTCCCGCGCAATGGACACCGCTGCAGTAATAGTAGTCGTCACCAGTCAGGTCTAGAAGGACGCCGACGCCGAAGACGCCTCCGCCTTGTGCTCCAGTGTAATTGTTTCGGTAGTAGTCGTTCCCGTTGAGGTCCACGCTGAGAGCAACCGGGAAGCGCGGCGTGGGCGGGTTGATGCCAGGTACGGCGCTGCCGCCTCCAGCGTTGTTCCAGTACACGTCATTACCGTTGGGATCGATCTGGACGAGCCGGTTGAGGCGTTCCACGTCCGTACCTGGACTCCCGAGTCGAAGCACGCCAACTGGGTCCGCGACGGCAACGGGTGGCCACGCGCCGTTTCTTGCGGCGGCTTGGAGTTGGGGCAGCACGATGTTCTCGAGCGTGTCCATCAGAATGATGGTGCCCTCGATCATTGCTTTCTTGTCCACGTTCGCGGCGAGCGCGGCCTCGCGCGCGCTGCGCGGTTCGCTTGGCGCGCGCGCATCCATGAGCGCGGCGAGTTCGCGTTGCTCATCCAGCGTGAGCTTGGCGAAGGCCGCGTCGCGCGCGTCCCACGCGTCACTCACCGCGACGAGCAGAAGAAGCGTGGGGCCGGCCACGCGGGGATCCAACGACGCGAACGCAGCGACGTCAGCCGCGCCAAGAGGCTGAGCGCCCATGCGAAGCGCAAGGCCCTGCAACTCGCCAACGAGGGTCAAGCCTGGCGGGACGCGAGTTGGCGTGCTTGCGCTCAAACGATAACCAGTGTGCGAAGCGAGGAGGCGAAGGAGGTCACCATCACTCAAGTCCGATGGCAATGCGCTCGCTTGCACGGGCGGGGCACGCCACAGGCTGCCCACGCTGGGCACGAGCAGGAGCACGACAAGCACGACAACGGGGACTCTCAAGCCTCACTCGCCTCGCTGCGCCAGTTCCCCGGAAGGCGCTTAAGGGCATCGGAGGGAAACGAGGGGACAAATCGTGATGCGCCCCGCAGGGCGCTCATGCGTCCAACGGCTGGCCCAACTTGTGTCCGCGGCGCACTCGCCACGTTGCGAAAGTCGAGGGCTTGAGTCCGACCAGTCGGGCGGCTTCCGCATCTGAGGAAGCGCGGGCGAGGGTGCCCTCGCGGCGACGTTCCTCGGGCGCTGACACCCATTGGCCCCCGCTTGGTCGCGCGGGTGGGAGGCAACGCCTCGAGCGCCAAACGGCGAAGCCCGCGCGTGTGATGCCCAACGCAGTGGCGGCTTGCCCGTCGGTTGCGAATGCGTGGTACGCCGCCGTGTATCGTTCCTCGCGATCAGCGTGCATTACCTTGGCGTGCATCTCGCGCTTGGGGGCAAGGCCGTGCCGGTTGCGCCATCCCGCGAAGCCGCCCCTCGTCATGGATAGTTTGGCGGCTGCCTCGGCATCCGAACCCGTTTCGTGATAGGCCTGAAGACGCAGCAGGCCTTCCGGGCCGCGGATGGCAAGCATCGCACGGCGACGTGCCTTGAATGGGAGGCCACGGCGTTTCTCCCAGTCCCGGATCGTATTGAAGTGCAGTCCCAACTCGCGGGCGGCCTCGAAAGTCGTGTGTTCGGCGTACGCTTTGTAACGCCGTTGCTCTTCTTGCTCGTCGAGGCGGCGGGGCCTGTAGCCGCGCGCGGGCAATCCTGCCGTGGAGCGCCACGCCTTGTAAGCCCCGAGTTCCATTCCCAGCAAGCGTGCAGCTTCGGGGTCTGATACTGCGACCGCATAAGTTGCTCGCCGACGCTTCTCCTCCGCGGGTGGCACCGACACGCCTCTGGGCCGTTTCGAGGCGAGGCCCGCGTGGGTCCGCCAGCTGTAGAAAGATGAAGTGCTGATGCCGAGGAGGTTGGCCGCGGCGGCGTCGTGCGGCGTTTCTTCGTACGCAGCGCAGTAGCGCTTATCGTCCGGTCGGACCCAATGGCCGCGGGGTGCCTTCGGTGGCAGGCCGGCCTTCCAGCGCCACGACTGGAACGTAGCCCGGGGCAAGTCGAGCGCGTGCGCCGCCGCGCCATCCGTCCCATGCTGCTCGTATGCGCGCACGCGTCGAGCATGCTCCGCAGGATCCACGACGGCGAGCACATGGGTGGACCCTTGTGAGTTTCGGTTTCGGCCTTCGGCCGTCGAACAGGCCGGAGTTCTTCAGCCGTCCTCGTGCGACTTGCCAGGCGCGAGCCATGGCGTGAGGCCGTGACCGTCGGTGGGGTTGCCGCGTGGCGCGGGCGATGCCTACGGCTAGCTGTGGAGTGAGTGCGCCAGTCGGGGGTGGTGCATACGGTCAGTGGTCCCTACCGGACCAGGCTTGCGGCCCGGCCCGATGATTGGTAAGGCGAGGACCTACCGGCAGGTCAGTCTCCTCATCCCGGCGCAAACGGTGACTGCACGCTCTCCCACTTCAAGGCGTCGCACCCGAAACAATGGTGACAGACCTGGGGCTACCAACTTTCGGCGACCCTCCCCATTCCTTCATGACAAGGAGGTGCCTCCTCACCTAACCAGGCCCCCCGGCGTTCACCACGGGCCTCCGCATGCAGTCGCAAACGGAGACTTTTGGTGTTGCTGGCGGCCCCCTGGAGGGTAACCGATGCAACAGACTGAGAACCTCGCGCCCCACGTCAACGAGATCGCCCGGGCGCTCCAGAACAAGCTTGAAGCCGGCGCCATCGAGGATGAGCTCCGACGCTACCTCGACTACGGCGTTCCGCTCGCCCAAGCCAAGCGTGACATCGTGCGCATGCACGGCGGGACGCTGCAAGTGGGCGCAAAGAAGGTCAGCGACCTCCAGCCGGAGGACCGCGGCGTGGACGTCACCGCCAAGATCCTCACCGTGAACCCCAAGACGATCACGGTCAAGGGCGCGCCCAAGGAGATCACGTATGGCTATCTCGCGGACGAGACTGGCAAGGCTCCCTACACCGCGTGGAAGGACCTCCAGCTCGAGCGCGGCGCCGTGTACAAGATACGGAACGCGTACGTCAAGAAGGGCTTCCGCGAGGGCGTGGACGTCCAGCTTGGTGACTACACCACGGCCGAGCGCAGCGACGTGCAGCTCGACGTGAAGGACGACTACGTGGGCGCCTCAACCTCACCCTCGGGAGACTACGCGGGCAGCCGCATAGCGACCGAGAAGAAGGTCAGGGACCTCAACGAGAACGACCGCAGCGTGTCCGTGATAGCGCGCGTGCTCGAGATCCGCGAGAAGACCATCTCCACGGCCAACGGCCAGAAGACCATCGTCGAGGGCGTTATCGCGGACGAGACGGGCCGTGTGCCCTTCAGCGCTTGGGAGCCCGAGAAGCTGCCCGCCGAGTTCAAGGAGAACGCGGTCGCGCACATCCGCAGCGCGTACGTGAAGACGTTCCGCAACGTGCCGCAGATCAACATCGGCCAGTACGCCACGATCGAGATGCTCTCCAGCGTCGCACTCCCCAGCGCGGAGGCGCTCAGCGCCCCCACGAAGCGCACGCTCGACGAGCTCGAGCGCTCCGGCGGCGGTCAAGGGATCGTGGTCGAGGGCATCGTGCTCGAGGTCAAGAAGGGCTCTGGCCTCATCTTCCGCTGCAACATCGACGGCTGCAACCGCGTGCTGCAGAACCGCCAGTGCGCGCTGCATCCCCAGAAGCAGGAAGGCATCCCGGACCTGCGCGTGAAGGCCGTCGTTGACGACGGCCTGGGCGCGGCCACGTTCTTCGCGAACCGCGAGGCAACCGAGCGCCTCATAGGCAAGACGCTGGCGGAGTGCCAGCAACAAGCGGGCAAAGCGATGACCGTGGACGTCATCCAGGATGACATCGACCGCGTCCTTACGGCCAAACGCGTGCTCGTGAGCGGGAACGCGCTTTGCGGCGAGTTCGGCATGCAGATCATCGCAAGCGGCATCGAGTTCGTGCAAGCGCGCGACGTTACCGCAGACGCGGAGCGCCTCCTTGGCGAGCTGGCTGCCTTCCTTCCGGAGGTGAGCCAGTGAGCGCCCCCCTTGCTGCCGAGGACAACGCGGGCGACGCGCGCCCACAGCGTGAGGTCGCCCAGCGCATCTTCGCGGGCGAGTTCGCCGAAGCGAAGCACTCCTTCAAGGAGACCGGTGAGCGCAGCCCCAGCTTCGTGGTGAGTCCGTTTGGCGCGAAGGTCAACCGCCTCTTCGCCGTGGGCGTCCTCACGAACGTGGAAAGCATCGGCCAGACGCCTGGCAATTACCGCGCGCAGGTCGTGGATCCCACGGGCACGTTCTACTTGCTCTCAGGCCAGTACGAGCCCGAGGCCACGGCGTGCCTTGCGGACATCCGCCCGCCCGAGCTCGTCGCGATCGTGGGCAAGAGCCGTGTGCGCGAGACGCCCGAGGGCGCGACGTACGTGAACGTGCGCCCCGAGCGCATCCACGTCGTCACGAAAGCCGACCGTGACGAGTGGGTCGCGGAGACGGCGCGTCACTCCATCATGCGCCTCGAAGCGATGCGCGAAGCCATGAAGATGGAGCCGCCAACGGTCAAAGCGATCGAGGACATCGGGTATCCCAAGGACATCGCAGAAGGAGTGGTGCGGGCGTTCGAGCACTACGGAAAGGTGGACCTCGCGAAGCAGGCGACTCTCATCCGCGACGCGCTGGAGAGCCTCCTGCCTGGCAGCGCGTCCAAGTACGTGATGGAGACGCCAAGCTTCGCGCCTGCCACCAACGTCGCTCCCGCGCCGTCAAGCGCTACGTCCCCGCTCGTGACGCCACCAAAGACGTCCACCCCGGCGAAGCCGGCTGACAACCCAGACGAAACCACGATCCTCGCGTTCTGCGGGTCGCTCGACGATGGCAAAGGTGCGCCGTGGGAGGACATCGTGGCGGACGCAGCCAAGAAGGGTATCAAGGAAGAGCAGGTCGAAGAGTGCCTCAACGCACTCATGGACAAGGGGCTCATCTACGAGCCCGTGCTGGGTCGCTTGAAGAAGACGTGAATTGGGGCCCGCGGAGTTGCACCCCGACGACTACTCTGGGGGGTAAACCCCCCAGGCCCCCCCTTTTGGCGCTCAGCAATCGAGATTTCAAATCACTTTCCGCGTTGCAGACGCGGCGTCCGTACTCAATTCTTCATCATCGCGCCAGGCGCGAGTGTGCCTCGCGCCAAACACGGCAGGACGCCTCCGCATCTTGAGTTTGTGCCCGATCAGTTCTCTTCCGCGCTCACGTACTCGATCGTCACGCGTCGGCGCTTTGGCTTCAGCATGTACCACGCGCGCACGATGAGCATCACGAGGATGAACACCCCGAGCAAGATGACGAAGTAACTCGCGGGGTTCTCCACGAACCACACGTCGATCGCGCCGAAGGCGCGAGCCGTGTGGAATTGTTGGCCCAGCTTCGCGACGTCCAGTGTGTCGGCTGCGTTGGGCACGAGGAGCGTGAAGGACTTCTCGACGGGGGGCCCCTCGCGGTACGTGGCGCGGAGCGTGACCGTGTGGCGCCCGGGTCCCGCGCCGGCAGGATCCAGGGCGAACCGGAAGTGGTCCAATGTCGGTACTGCCGCGGGCACGCCGTCATCCACGCGGTACGTGAACGTGGCCGGGTCCGCGAACCCTCGCGAACCCAATAGGTCACCTTCCACGACGATGGGCTGCAGCCACGGCATGCCACTCTTGGGATTCGTGACGACGAGCGTGGGACGCTTGGCGAAGGCGAACGGGGACACGTCGATCACGAGGAGGTTCGTGCCGTTCTTCGTGAGGACTGGCGCGTACACGGTGCGGCCAGTCACGTAAGGCTCGCTTGATAGCATGAGGCTCCCACTCACGTGCGTCGTGTCGCCGGTCGTCACGTTCTCAGCCACGATCTGGCGGTACACGCGCTCGCGGATCGCGTTTATGAGGTGGTCGCCCACGATCGGCGTGGGCGTCGTGTCTTGGAACTTGAGTGGCGTGTGCACGATGCGGTCGTTCGCCACTTCGTACTTGTCGAGGCCCCACGCGGTGAGGTACTGGGTGAGGAAGAAGACGTCCTCGCCATTGGTGAACGGAGCGCCGTTGATCGCGATGTCGCTGGTGATCTGCCGCGTCTCGTTCGTGTCGAGGTCCACGGCCATGACGTCCCACACGTTGAACCGATACGTCCGGAAGTACACGGTGTGTCCCAGGACGAGTGGGTCGCTCTCCTTGTCGGGACCCGTGAATACTGGGAACTGCGTCTGGTTGCTGAGGTTGTGCGCCCAGATGTCCCCGTCGCTGGCCCACGTGATGATATCGCCGTCGATGCTAGGCTGGCGGTGGTTTCCAGGCCCGTCGGAAATGCGCCGGACCTCGCCCGTCTGAAGGAAGTACGCGTAGACGTCCGAGTGGGTATTGTTGCGGTAGTCTTCCCACACGATGACGTCGTGTGAGATGTCGGCGTTCCGTTGGAGCGGGGTGTCGCTCGTGATGTATTGGCCCGTGCCGGCAGGGATGTTGTAGGCGTACACGTCGCCCTTTCGTGCGTCGTCCCACACGATCCAGTCGCCCCACCCCTTGAGGTCTATTGGGTACTGGTTGCCAAGCGGCGTGGCGCTGGCTTGCCCATAGACCCAGACGCCTTCGAAGAAATTGATGTAGGGCGCTCGGCCGGGGCCAGTGTAACCAGAGACTGGCGGTGCGAGGTCGTTGCCTGCCTGCGCAGCGTCGCTCATCGAGACCGACCCGTCAGGCGCCATGGAGTGGCCACTAACGAGTGTCGCCACCGCTGGCACTGCCAGGAAGGCGGCCAGAATGAGCGCGACGGTGCGGGGGCTCATGCGTCAAGCTGCAAGGCTGGGCCTTCGCGTTATAAGCTTTGTTGGCTAGCCTTGGACCCCATCGGTTTCCTTATGAGCGACCGCTGGGATGCGCCGCCATCATGCCCGTCGGAGCGCGTGCGACCGCCCCCGGGAAGGTCATTCTTTTTGGCGAGCATTCGGTCGTGTATGGCGAGCCAGCGGTAGCCGTCGCTATCCACCTTCGTACCGAGGTCACCATCCGGGAATCCGGCGACCAGCACCGCGTGAATGGCCAACCCCTCAGCGCGTACCATCACACTTACATCCGCGAGGCCATCGAGGCGCTTTGGAAGGGCGGCCCACCGCTGGACGTCCAGACGGACTCACGAGTACCAAGCGCGTCCGGCTTGGGCTCCAGCGCGGCGCTTTCTGTCGCCACAGTGGGTGCTCTCCTCCAACTCAAGGGCGAGTTCTCCCCCGAGGCTTGCGCGCGCGCCGCGTACGCGGCGGAAGCTGGCGCGCAGAAGGGTCGCGCAAGCCCCACTGACACTTCGACCGTCACGCACGGCCAAGCCGTGCTGGTGGATCGTGAGGCGCGCGCGAACCTACTCTGGGAGATATCACGTGGTGAGCGCCGCTGGTTCCTCCACCATCTCGACGTGCCCACGCTCACGCTCGTCGTCGGCTACACGGGCATCCGTGGCCGCACGTCCGACGAGGTCGCGAAGGTCGCGAGGTTCGTGAAGCGCACTGGCTTCGCACGCGAGATCATCCGCGACCTCGGCAACACCACGCGTGCGGCCGTGAAGCTCCTCGATAGCAAGGACAAGCCGGCCTTGGGCGCGCGCATGGACGAAGCGCACAACCTGCTCCGCATCCTTGGCGTGTCGCACCCGCGTCTGGACGAGTTGTGCGACGCCGCACGGCAGCACGCGTTTGGCGCCAAATTGACTGGCTCCGGCGGGGGTGGCAGCATGATCGCGCTCACGGATGAGCCTGACAAATGCGCCAAGGCCATCGAGAAGCGGGGCGGTCACGCGAACGTCGTACAGCTCAACGCCGCGGGGGTGCAGCCATCCTCGTTGTGAAGCTGGGCGGCTCCGTCGTCACTGACAAGTCCAGCTACCGCACGCCACGGCTAGATAGCATGGCGCGTCTCGCAAGCGAGTTGGCCCACGCTCCCCAACCACTGGCCATTGTCCACGGTGCCGGCTCCTACGGCCACGTCATCGCGAAGGAGCACGAGCTATCCGGAGGCGACGACGGGAGCGCGGAGCGCCGCCTGGCCTTCGCGCAGGTCCACGCGGACGTACGCGAGCTCACGGGCCTCCTCCTCGCGGCGCTGCGCGATGCCGGCGTGCCATCCGTCTCGCACTCGACCTACGACCTCGCGCGGCTCGATGGTGGCAAGCTCCTCTCGTTCCACGCGCCCGCCATCGCGGAGACGCTGCGCGCGGGCTTCGTGCCCGTGCTGTCTGGTGATGGTGTGCTCGACGCGAGCCGTGGCTTTGGCGTCCTCTCGGGGGACGTACTGATGGTGGAACTCGCCAAGGCTTTCCGGCCAGAACGCGCCGTCTTCGCGACGGACGTGGACGGCATCTTCGACCGCTCCCCCAACGTGGCAGGGGCGCGCTTGCTGACCCGCATCGATGCGGCGACCGAGGTCGCCGCGGGGGACGCCCCACTGCGGCCGGACGTGACCGGCTCGATGCACGGGAAGCTCGCGCGTGCCAGAGAAGTGGCCAAGTGGGGCACGCCCGTCACCATCGTGAACGGGCTCGCGCCCGGCCGCGTGGCGGACGCACTATCAGGAAGAGACGTGATCGGAACGGTGGTCGCTTGACCAACAAGAAGCCGGACGAAGCTGCACAGACGCGCTCGCGCAAGCAGGACCACGTGGACATCATCCTGAAGGAGGACGTGCGCGCCCGCGTCAATGCGTGGGACGATATCAGCCTCGTGCACGAGGCGTTGCCTGACGTGGACCTCTCCCGCGTGGACCTCAAGACCCGTTTCCTGGGCGCCGCGCTTGGCGCGCCGTTCATGATCGCGAGCATGACTGGTGGCTACCCAGATGCTGAGCGGATCAACGGGAACCTCGCAGCCGCGGCCGCTGCGCACCAGCTCGCCATGGGAGTGGGCTCGCAACGCGCCGCGCTGCTGTCCACTGCGAGCAAGCGCACGTTCACCGTGGTGCGCGACCACGACGTGCCGTTCCTTGCGGCCAACATCGGCGGCCCGCAGCTCGTCGCGCAAGGCGCCAAGAAGCCGATCACGCGCAGTGACATCGACACGCTCGTGAAGATGCTCGAAGCGGACGCGCTCATCATCCACCTCAACGTGCTGCAAGAAGCCGTGCAGCCCGAAGGCGATCTCCAATGCGTTGGGCTTGCGGCGGCGATCAAGGACCTCGCGCACGACCTGGGGGTGCCTGTCATCGCCAAGGAGACGGGCGCAGGCATGACGCACGCGACGGCCAATCGCCTCAAGGACGCGGGCGTGAAGGCGCTCGACGTTGGCGGGCTCTCTGGCACCACGTTCGCCGCGGTCGAAGCGTTCCGTGCCCACGCCGAGGGTGCTGCGGACCGCGAGCGCGTCGGAGCGCTCTTCCGAGATTGGGGCGTGCCCACGCCCGTGTCGCTGCGCGAGGCCCAAGTAGGCCTACCAGTCGTTGCGACCGGTGGGCTCCGAAGCGGTCTCGACGCCGCGCGGGCGCTCGCGCTGGGAGCGACCCTCGCGGGCTACGCGAGCGCGATGCTCCACGCCGCCAACGAGTCGGAGCAGGCTGCCATCGCGTTGGGCGCGCAATTGGAGCTGGAGCTGCGCACTGCGTGCTTCCTCACGGACTGTGCCAGCGCGCGCGACTTGGCCATGCATCCCGTCGTCGTGGGTGGTGTGAGCGCTGAGTGGCTCCGCGCGCTCGGCCATGACGTGGCCGCGCTCGCCCAGCGCTGGTGACCGCAGAGCTTTAAATACGGGTTCCTTCATTGGCGTGCCTTGCCCCGGCCTCAGGTCAGGGTATCCCATCACTGAGGGCCCCCGTATGGGAATCCCCCTCGGCAGGAGTCCAAGAGAACCATGGTCGATTTCAAGGTCGTCGTGTCTGACCCCAAGGACGGAAAGAGCTACCAACTTGCCGTGACGGGCCAGCACGCCAACGTGCTTGTGCGAAAGAGGATCGGAGACGAGGTGGACGGCATGTTCCTGGGCCTCCCAGGCTACAAGGTCGTCATCACGGGCGGGTCAGACAAGGACGGCTTCCCAATGCGCCCGGAGATCCATGCGGCCAACCGCAAGAAGCTCCTCGTCAGCGAGTCCGTCGGATATTCCCCCAAGGATTATCCTGGCAAGCGCGAGAAGGTGTCGCTGCGCGGCGGCGAGATCGGCCCTGACATCGCCCAGATCAACACGAAAGTCCTCACGCACGGCCCCAAGCCGATCGCTGAGCTCGCGCCCCCGGCCCCCGCCAAGAAGTAAGTCCACTGGTGAAGAATGAAGGTCCCCAAGCAGCCCGAGGTCAACATCGGAACGATCGGCCACGTCGACCACGGCAAGACGACGTTGACGCAGGCCCTTTCGGGTGAGTGGACTGACCGCCACTCCGAGGAGATCAAGCGCGGCATCTCCATCAAGTTGGGGTATGCCGACGCCGCCTTCTACAAGTACCCCGGCAAGACCGGGGCAGAAGCGTACGGCATCACGGACAAGGCGCAAGATGGCACCGCTGGCGAGCTGCTCCGTACGGTGTCATTCGTGGACAGTCCCGGCCACGAGACGCTGATGGCCACCATGCTCTCTGGCGCAGCCGTGATGGACGGCGCCCTGTTGCTCGTGGCCGCGAACGAAACATGCCCGCAGCCCCAGACGAAAGAGCACTTGATGGCGCTGGACCTCATCGGCATCAAGAACCTCATCATCGTCCAGAACAAGATCGACCTCGTCACGGAGGAGCGCGCCCGCGCGAACTTCGACGAGATCAAAGCGTTCGTGAAGGGCACGGTCGCCGAGAAGAGCCCCATCGTGCCTGTCTCGGCCCAGCAGAACATCAATATCGACGCGCTGATCCAGACGATCGAGGCCGTCATCCCGACGCCCAAGCGCGACCCCAAGAAGCCGACGCGGCTGAACATCGCGCGCAGCTTCGACATCAACAGGCCAGGGACGCGCCCTGCCGACATCAAGGGGGGCGTCATCGGCGGTACCCTCTCGCAAGGCCAGCTCAAGGTGGGAGATGAGATCGAGATCACCCCAGGCCGCAAGATCGAGGAGCACGGCAGGACCCGATGGGAGCCGATCTTCACGAACACCACCAGCATCATAGCTGGTGGCAAGTCGTACAAGACGGCCAATCCGGGCGGATTGCTTGGCGTCTCCACGAACCTGGACCCGTCGCTCACGAAGGCCGATAACCTCGTGGGCAAGATCGCAGGGAAGCCCGGCACGCTACCCCCGGTCCTGCACAGCTTCACCATGAACATCAAGCTGCTCGAACGCGTCGTCGGCAGCGCTGAGGACCTCAAGGTCGAACCAGTGAAGACGCGCGAGCCCCTCATGCTCAACATCGACACCGCGACCACGGTCGGCGTCGTGACGTCCGGCCGCGCGGACAGCTGCGAGGTCGGCCTCAAACTGCCCGTCTGCGCAGAGACCGGCCAACGCGTCGCCATCTCGCGCCGCATCGGAGCGCGATGGCGCCTCATCGGCTACGGTGTGATATCGTAGAGGAAAGACATGCCAAACCACGCGCGCGAGCCCGCGAAGAAGCCCTCGAAGCCCACCAAAGGCAAGGGCACCACTGCGGCCGCACCGCCCAAGAAGAAGGCGCCCGCACCGCCCAAACCGCACATCTCGCCGCCACCCAAGGAAGCAGTCGAGGACCCATTGTTCGTGCGAATGGCCTCGCCCGCAGACCGCAAGGCCGCGCTCGAAGCCGTACTGCACGAGGAAGGCGTTCCGAAGACCGTGCAGCAAGCTATCACTACACCAGTCGCGACGCCCCCACCGATCTTCGTGAAGGAGAGCCCCGCCGCGATCCGCAAGGCCGCCGTCGAGGCGCTTGCCGAGGAGTCAGGTGTGAAGAGCGTACTCGCGAAGGCGCCCTGGAAGCGCGGCCCGCCAGCGCCGCCCACGCCTCCACCACCCGCCCCGCCCGTCCCAGGAGCGCCTCTGCTCCCACGCGCCTCGCCGCGGGTGATGATGACCCAGGCGCCATTCGAGACCACCACTGGCAAGTCAGCACCCAAGGTCGTCATCCTCGACACGAACGCCCTGATGATGCAGTTCCAATTCCACATCGACATCGAGAAGGAAGTGAACCGCATCCTGGGAGGAAACTACGAGGTCGTGGTTCCCAGCATCGTCGTGGACGAACTGCACCGCATTGCCAAGGAGCAGACCGGTAAGGACCAGGGGGTCGCCCGCATGGCCGCCGAGCTCGCCAAGACGTTCCGCATCGAGGACGCGCCCGGCGACGGCGACACGGGCATCCTGAAGCTGGCCGCGCGGCTCAACGCGGTCGTCGTCACGAACGACAAGCGCCTCCGCGCCACCCTACGCGCGAAGGACATCCCGAACATCTACATGCGCTCGCAGGCGTTCCTCACGCTCGAAGGGCACTTGCCTGGCATGTGATCCCAAGAAGCTTTTTAGCCGCCCCACATGCTCGAAGCCGCACGCATGCAAGGCGCTTTCCTCGATGACGCACAGCCCGCAGCTGTCTCGCACGCGGTCCGCGACGTGCTCGAACGCCGGGGGGCGCTCATTCGCGAGCACGTGTCCAGCCGAGTGCGATTCCACTCGCTGCCCACTGGGTCGCAACACACCTGGACGCGCGCGGGGTACGTCGGCATCTTTCAGCACGTCGGCGAGAAAGAGGTCGAGGTCCGGCTCACGCTGCGAGCGCGGTTACCCCAGCGCCTGTTCTGGGCGACGGCGCTCACGGACCTCCTCATCGCGGTCCTGACCCTTATCGTGAACCCACCCGGCACCACGTGGTTCCTCCTCGCGTTCCTGACGGGCCTCGCGCTCCTCGTCGCTGGCCTGCTCTACATGAACACGTGGAAGGGCGCTCGCGAGCAGGAACGAGCGCTCATGGAAGAGTTCGAGTCCGAGTTCCGTGAGCACCACATCGGCGCTTCGCTCGTGACGCTCGACGAGCGGGCGCACTTGGCCGCAAAAGAAGCGCTCGAAGGCGAAGTAGAGCGCGTGCGCGTGGAGGAAACGCGCAAGAAAGCGCCCAGAGCCATGAACGCCAAGAAGGAGAAGCCTGCCATCATCGCCAGACTTGGCGCTCTGAAGCCATCATTCGGCAGGAAGAAGGACGAATCGCCCCCCGTGCCCGAGGAATCGCCCGAAGAGAAGCGCGCGCGCTTGCTCGCGCGGAAGGCGGAGCTCGAAGCGCAGCAGAAGCGCGACGAGCCGTAGGACGCCAAGGTCCGATGCCGCGACGGTCCTCGCGTCGTCAGGTCGTCACGTCGTCGTGTCCTCTCAAGAGGTGAAGAGCGTCGCTGGCGGCTCAAGCACCATGCGTCCCTCACCAGTCACCTTGTAGGAAACTTGGATCCCGCTCACGGCCTCCACTCGGACGATGCCAGACCGAGGGGCACCCCGCACTTCCAGATCCCCCCGAGCGCCCTCAGCCTTCGTGACGAGAGTGCCGTTCGCGTCCAGGATGATGACGCGAACGCTCGCCGGGATGGCGCCATCCGTGCTCGTCGTCCAATTCAAGTGGAGCACCTCGAAATCGAAGCGGACACGGTAAACGGAATCGCTCGTCGTGCTGGTGGCGTTGATGGGAGCCGTGAAAGTCCCCGTGTATGGGCCAAACGTCACGTTCGCGTCAGGCTTGCGTGGGTCCACGATGATGCGCACGCTGCCCTCGCCCCACCCGTCCGCGGCGTCTCGGACGAGCGCGACAACGTCGTAATCGCCAACAAGCGTCGGGGGCGGGATGCTCGCGTTCTGGCCAGAAGCAGAAGTACGCACCATCTGGTCCGCGCGCTGGACCTCTGCGGTGACGTCAACGAAGCTCCGCACGGAGACGGGGACGCTGGGGCCAACGACGAGCTCGCTTGGGGCGAAGCGCAAACCGAACTCGTCACGCACGAGCCGCACCTCGGATGGGACTTCACCCGAGCCACTCGAGCTGACGGTCACGTTGAACCTCACGGCAGGTGCGTCCTTGAGTTCGTACGAGTACCATCCAGGTGACGGCATCATGGCACCGATAGACGCGCTCCCACGACTGACGACGCCAAGTGAGCGCGGCACGAGGTCCACGTTGTCCTCACCAGCCACGTAGGGGTTACGTGGCGCCAAGTACCACGAGACTGCCGCGCCCTCTGGAGCTTGTGCGCTCGCGAGGATCGTGTCATTGGGACGCAGCCAACGGTCAGACACGTTCACCAAGACCACGAGGGGCACCTTCCGGATGGGCTGCGCAGGCAGGGTCTCGACGATTGGCGCGGGAGAAGGAAGAGTCGAGATGGTAGGCGTGCTCGTCGCTTGGGTAGGCACGTCCTCAGGCCTGGTGCAGCCGACCAAAGTGAGTGCGAGGACGAGGAGGGCGATGACGCGCAAGCGTAGGACCGACGCAGGCATCATTGCTTGAGGTTTCCCTCGATGACATGACTGACTGAGAGCGCCGAGGACAGGATTTGAACCTGCGAGGACTTGCGCCCACCAGTTTTCAAGACTGGCGCATTGGGCCG
>JBAZZN010000002.1:0-25878 GCA_041658815.1 Thermoplasmatota archaeon | reverse complement strand
GACGACGTGGAGTCAAGAGTTCGATGTCAACTGCCTCACCTACCCGCAGGGTTCGTGCTGGCCGGTCCAACAGGCAGACGGTAGCGTGCTCTGGTGCGGAGTCGGTGGTGCTGGCGGATTGGGTGGGGGAGCAGGCGACGCGTCAGCGTTCAGTCCCGATGATGGTCGCCCCCCCGAGCAAAGACAAAAGGTTGTTAGAGCCGCCGGTCTCGTGGGAAACATCGGGGGCTTGGCCTCCGGCTGCACTCCGAGCCCTTGAGGTCCTCCAAATGAGATTCGCTCTCTTGTGCGCTTTCCTCCTCATCCCGGCAATCTCCGCGTCAGGAGACGGCTGGCAACAAGTCACGCTCTTCCCACCGGGGAATCCTCAAGGTGTGATTGTCCAGGCCTTCGATCTCGCATCCGTGGCTGGGAATGTTTCTGCAGCGATATACGATGGGCTCGGAAAGCGTCTTATCTACTCAACCGATCCCATCGGGACGGGCGGGGGGGATATCCTCGCCACTTTCACCGGACAAGTCATCAATGCGAAAGTGTTCCTCGACCTGGATGCGAACGCGAGTCCATCGATTCTTCTCTCGTACTCGGATGTTGTGGGGACACTATACCTCACACTTTTTCAGCGAGGGTCAGACACATGGATGCGCACAGAACTTACGGCACCAATCCTTACCTCATCGTTCTTGGTGACAAGTTTCGCAGTGAATGCGACAGGGGCCCCCGTCATCGTGGGCTCGGCCCCATATCTAGCGTTCGTTGGGAGCAACGCTTCAGGCCCCTGGAACTGGCGAGTCGTGGGGCTCTCTGTGGCTAGCAACGGGCTAGCCCGTAGTCCGGACGGGGAAGTGTCGGGATGCTTCGGGATGCTCCATGGGTGGGAGCTCATGACCAATGTAGCAACCGGAGGGCCATCAAAACAGATCACTGCATCATCACTGCCTGATGGCTCATGCCTCCCCGTTTTCGGGGAGGCGTCTGTACATGTGCTGTTCGACGAGAGCCGCGGGCAAGGCGACAACGTCGTCCGGAGCGTTTTCCTTGCGTCCCTGCTCGATACAACGTGGACGGAAGAGATGGTGCCCGCAATCTTACCGGCGGGTGCCTTGCCCACGCTGGACGTGGCTCGCTCCGTGAATGGCACGCTGGATACGAGCGTGTTCACAGCGGCGGCAGGTCCGCACGTCTACCGACGGGACGCTTTAGGATGGAGCGTCCAAGAGCCTCCTGGCATCGGGAGTGTCTCACGAGCCGCTCGGGTCGTTGGTGGCGTCGACCATGCGGTGATAGGACGGTCGGGAGGGGGCCTGACCTTGTGGCGGTGAAAGGAAGGAATGCGCTTATTGGGCTCCTTGGCGCGATTGCGGTCTTATCAGTCCTCCTCGCGGCCTTGTTGATGACGCCGTGGTCACCGCCACTTTCGCGATTCTCACCTTGGATGATGAGTGCGGGGACGTGGGGGTCGGCACTCTTCCTCCTTGGTTCAGGCGTCGCCGCAATTACGGCACGTTTTCTCCTCATGAGGACGAACGCTCGCGCCGGCGGAATCGTGGCGCTTATGCTCGCCCTTGTATGGATCGGGCTCGAATCGCTGAACGTAGTTCGCGGGAACCTCACGCTGCAACTACCGCTCTTCGTCATCGTCGGTACACTCGCCATCTGGAGTCTACGAAGCGACTAGAGGCGTTCTGCTCCCCGTCAGAGGGTGAGCACTCCGACACATGGCCCGCGAGACTCAGCGTGAAGCAGCATTCAAGACGAGTCACTCGTGGGCCGACCAAAAGGCCCCGCCATCTTGACCCCCCTTTTGGTCGGCATTCATTGATAACCCCGCCCTGACGAGACGTGCCCTTCCTTTAGTCGTACGTAGCAGTTGCGTACGTACGACTAAGGGGGAAGGAGCACTGTCTTCGGCATGTGGCGGAACGAAATCAAAGGAATCGCTGGCTCAAAAAAAATCAAAATCAAAAACCAAACGACCAAACCGGGCCAGGCCAGACGTTCCCTCCCAAACCCGGCCCCGCCGATCCCGCTCGTGACCAGCGCGTGCTTCTGGCGCCAAAGGCGCCAATCAGGAAGAAATACGTCCACACGCGCCCTACATGAGCGAGATGATCGGCCTCGTCGCGACCTGGCTCCTCCTCGCCCACCTCGCCAGCGTGGCAGCGGGCGGCCTCTGCCAGGCGCCCGGGCACGCCTACGACGAGATCCACGAACACAGCAGGATCGACCACGACAGCCTCGGCCACGACGCTCAAGGGCGCCTCCTCACAATGGCCACGCCCAACCTTAGCGCACGCCCAACACGGACGACGCGGAGCATACGCGAATCGCTCGGCCCCCCGCTGCGCGCGCTTCCCGCGACGCGCGGAACTGAAAGCACGCGAACGACGTGGACACGTTCCTGCTCTGCAAGTTGTCCACCAGGATCCGCGTCGATCCAACGGGCGCCCTTGCGGTACTCTCCCGGGGCGCCGGACTCGCACCCTGCGCGCACATACTTCTCACGAACGCACGCGTTGTCGGGTGAGTGAGCAGGTTGCAGCGCGCTCCTCGCCGAAGCCTCCGCGAGCGTCTCTATCCCAAGCCGATCGACAAGATCGGCGCGAACGAGATTCCGCCGTCCGTCGACCCGGCTCCAAGTCTTCTGGATGAAGTCTCGGAGGCGGCGCGAGAGCGCGGGAAAGATTTTCACGCAAGCGTCGCGCGCATCCTCGATCACGTGCCAAGCGTGGATGCGAGCACGGTCCGCCGGTGCGCGCGCGACATCATCCGGTTCCACGACCCAAAGACCGGACGCGACATCATGCTGCCCATCCGGTGCGGAGGCTACTATTGCATTCGCTGCCCAGACACCGCGCACCACGCTCGCACGCTTTACCACGCGAGGAAAATCGCAAGCCTCGACAGCTCAGAAGCAGAACCATTGCCCAAGGTGCTCAACCTCGTGTTCACGCTGCCTCCCGAGTTGCACGCGTGGGCTCGCGAGGATCCACGCGTCCTGCCGGGTATGAGGCGCGCGATCCTCCGCACGCTGGGTCAAGCGTATGGGTACGAAGGGCGAGCGGGGCTTCCTGTCGATCGTGCGGCGTTTCGCGAACTGGGAGCCATCATGAACCTTCACGCCATCGGCGACGAAGCAGCGCCCTGGCCCAAGTGGGCGCCCCACTACGACATCATCATCCCCGCCTGGAAACGCGCCGATGATTACATGGAGCCTCTTCGTGCGACGTGGCCTGAGCGCTACTCGAAGACGAACACGCGCTATCAAGACAACCTACGATACTGTCTCAAGCCTCTCGCACTGCGCCCCGTTCGTCGTCCCATCATCGCGTCATTCTTGGAGAAGGTGTTCATGACGGACTGGCACGCCAGCCGCCCACCCCGCACGCCCACGAACCCGACCGGACGCGGCGTGATCCACCAAGAAAGCGCCCTGCACCGCATCCGCTACTCCTGCCGACCGCTGTTCAACATGGCCAACGCACACCTCCTGGAAGGAGACGAAACGACCCTCGTCTACACAGTGCAGGGGCGTCGCACCCAAGTCGACCACCAGGTGCCACTTGGCCCCGCACTGGGTCAACTCGAAAGCATACGCGCTTGGATGACGGGACGCATGACCCGAAGCTGGGCCGGCATCCTCAGCCGCACCAGCTACGACGCCGCGGCACGCCTTGCGGGCCACACTCCCGTGCGCGAGCGCGAGAAGAAAGGCTTCGTCCACAAGGCCACCTACGAATGGAACCACGACGGAACTTACCAAGCCACGAGGCGACAGGTCGTCGCGCAAGCGGACGGTGAGTCGGACGCCACGTAGCGCGAGACTGCGATTCCGACTCCCAATCCCGAGGTTCCACGTCACCCAAGAGCCTCCCATACACCGCATGAAACCAAGCCTAGAGAGTTCAGGAAGCCTGAACGACGCCGCAAAGTTGGGCGACTTGTCGACGATCCGCCGTCTCGAAGCCCTCAGCGAGCATCTCAAGACGCTGAGTCCGCACCGTGCTGCCAAGCTCGCATTGATGCAACAGATCGAGCGCGCGCTTGGCGAAGTCTGCCGCACACAGGATCCCAAAGAGCGGGACGCCGCGCTGGCCCGAAGCGGCGCACTCGAGGCCGAACTCGCCGCCTTGTTGAGATCGCCGCCAAGCGCGGTCGAGACTTCGATCTGGGAGCACGTCGATCTCATCGAGCGCGAATTGGGGCTCCTTCGCGGCGACGGGAAGCACAGCATCGAGTCGAGGCTCTCTTGGATCAAGTACCAGCGAGAAAAACTCGCGAATCTTCCCACACTCGGGGAACTGCTCGCCATGCCGCAGCCCACCCAAGCGGCGCACGAGCGCCTCACCAAGCCCACGCGACCGCTCCCTCGCCAAGAGCGGCCCCTCGATCCAATCGAGCCAGCTGACGATGTCGGCGAGGCGGAAGCGGACTCCGAATCCTGACCCCTTAAGCGGCCGGGCGCCGGTCATGGGCGTGATGCAACGCAAGTACGCGCTCAGACTCCTCTACGCGACATCGTGGCTTGCCGCGATGGAACTGGCCGCCGAGGTCCTCCTTGGCGCCATCTTCGACCCCATGCCCCCTCTCTTCCGCGTGACGGCGAGGACCATCCAGCTCGCCGCGCTCGCCGCCGGCGCGTACGCGCTCTATGCGCTGAGCCGAAAGCCAGCGCCCGCCCCCGGAGGCTTGGTGGATGAAGAGGCGGCGCTTGTGCACGCGAGCATGATCCTCAAAGCCCACTTCCGCGACATGCGGGACCACCACAACCTCGCAGGCCTCCTGATACTCCTCACGGCATTCTACGCAGCCACCGCCTACGCCCAGAGTATCAACCCCGTCACGATCCCCGCCACGAGCCTCCTTGTGGGCCTCTTCAGTTTCGCTGCCTTGGGCTTCGCCTGGTGGCACACGCGAGGAGTCTTTCGCGACGAAGAAGTGCGCCTCAGCCAAGACGCGTGAACTCCCATGCCTCGACCCTTGTTCCCCGACGAGGACCCCGCCGACCCATACCTATGGCCAAGGATCCCTCGCAGCGAACAGGCGAAATCCAAATACGAGCTGACGGAAGACAAGCCGGGGCGCAAGGGCACCTTCCCGAACCTGGCACTCTCGAAATGCTTTTTTGAAGCCCTCCTCCACCAGCACGATCGCCGAGTCTTCCACGGCATCGTGAGCCACATGCGTCACAACACGAACGGCGCATGGCGCTACGCCGCACACTACCAAGACACAGGGCACGTGGTCATTATCCAATTCCGCGACGGACAGATCCTACCCAGGCTCACCCAGCATGGGCACGATCTTCTCGAAGCCTGGCGCCTTGCATCCCGACTCGCGCAACGAATCGACGTGCAAGAACGACTGCCCCCCGGGCTTCGCGCCAGACTCGCAGGTAAGGACTCCGAATAGGCATCCCAGTCCGAACATGGCAAGACGACGCACGCCCTACTCGGCAACATGCAGACCATCCCGCGAGAACTCCAGCGCCCAGTCTTCAGCCCAGAGCAAGGCGCGACCGTCTCGATGGAAGCCCGAGAGCATGCCTACGTCGCGCCCATTGTGAAGACGTTCACCACGGAAGTCCAACTCGCGCTCAAACCACGCCACTTTCGCCGCACGAGGGACAACCGCGGCCCGAGCTACACGTACACCGACTACCTGCTGCACGTCCACGCCGGCTACGTGTCGCCCCGCACGGCCGATGCGGAAGCGCTCCATGACCTGGAGACGATCCTCACCAGGAGGCGCGCCGTTGACGTCTGATGCCGCGATGCTCGCCCGCGCGCTGCGCGCCGCAGTCCGCACCCACAAGCTCCTCACCATCGAGCAAGCGTGGCGCTACTGCGACATCGTCGGGTTGCCCCGCCGCGTGCTCGACGACGCGGCATGAAGGAGAAAGCGGGAGGGGTGCGGGGAACCGAAGCGGTTCCCCGCAAGCGCATTCAGTGGGACTGCTTTATCGAGCGGCGTCCGGGACCGAACAAGAATTTCGGACTTGTCCGCCCTCGGGCGAGCACGCCATCATCCTCGCACCAGAAGACTCCGGCGACCCGCGGGAATCCGATACGCGAGCTCGCGCGATAGAGGGGGCCCATCGCACGCTTGCAGACGGGACAACGCGGCCTTGGCTTATTGGGCACGGTCCCTGCATGTCATCGGGAGTCTCAAGAATTCTTGTATCGTCCACGCGCGGCCCCCCGCTCACCTTCTGCGAGGGAGCTCGACTCGAACCCGCACTTGGACGCGCTATCGCGGGCATCCGTCTTTCGAAAGTGTTCACGCTTGGTGAACGCAAAGCGCGCCTACAAGCTCTCTGCGGATATTGCTTGTTCCGAGGCTCCAGTGAGGCGAAATGTGAACTCGGCGCGGATCGTGCGCGTCGAATTGGTGCGGCAAGGTCGAAGCGGATCCGTCGAACTGCGATGGTCGACCCCGATCCGCGTCTTGACGGTGACCCCCGCAAACGAACGGGTCATCATCCAGGTCGGCGATGCGACCCTCTCGGTCCCGTCGGCGATTGCGCGCCGCTTGCGGGATCGACTTGAGCACGCCTTGGAGACGTACGAGAAGGAGACATCATGACCCGAGAGCAGCCGCCAGTTGCGTGCGATAGTCGACTTGAGCTCGCGCGAGGTTTCGTCGTCGAGGACGAGGGCGAGGGATTCTTCCTCATTCTCGAGATGGGAGAAACCGACTTCACGCTCTCCTTCCCCGACGACGCCGGATCGAAACTTGCGGCATTTATCCAAGCCCACATATTACGACGTCAGTGACATCTTGCATCGCGGGTGACCTCTTTTTGGCGCGCTTTAGACCTTAGGCCTTCGGATCTATCCAGGCGGCGGCACATCTTTGCGTACTCGATACACGTCCGTCGTCGCGTTTCGAGTCGTCGCCGAGTTCTTCGTCACGAGGGAGTTTGCGAGGATCGCTTCGGCGAAGGCCTCCTCGTCATGCGCGTGGCGGATCTTCTCGTCGCATGCGTTGTTCAACAGGAACTCGCAGAGCCGTAGCGCCTCGTCCCTCACGGACTCAGGGAGCGAGGAGACGCGTCCGTGCGCGATGTCGCTGCGGTGGTCGTACAAACGCTCAATGTCCCCCTTTCGGAGCTCCGCGTTCGCGGCCGATATGTCGATCAAGTGGGAAGCCCACCGCGCGATTTGGCTCAACGTGCTCTCCGCCGATGAGTATGGCAAGAGCGCTTCGATCGAGTACCACCCGAAGGGGACGCTTTTCACCGGGTCCAATTCGCGGCGCGCGAGACTGAACCAGAACGCGCTCGTCATGATCTTCCCCTCCACCCGCGTCCGCTCCTCGCGCGAGTGGATGTCCCATAACGCGCGCATGGGGACTGTGAACCTGTCTGCCAGGAGTTCCTCTTCTGAGTGTTCCACCTCGAGGTCGGGACCGACGAGCGTCGTTCCCGTGATCATCGCGTTGGCACCGTGGACGACGTACGCGAGGTAAGCACCCGTTCGGACCTCGAAGACATTGAAGTCCGAGTGGCCGCCGCTGCCGCATGCTGCGAGGCGCATGAGGGCCTCGAACTCCTTGAGCGCTCGATCACCCAGTTTGAGCGCCGCTGGGCCCGTTCGGGCCCTGACCACGACTTCGGCCGTGAAACCGCCCGGAAGCAGGCCCGGCAGGAGCGTCTTTTCGCCGGGCCAGCTCTCAATTGCTTTGTGGAGCTCGTTCGGCGAGCGTACGGTCGTTCGCCCCAGTCGGTTCACGGGAGACTTGAACGCGACGCCATGAACGGGCCGCACGACATGGAACTCGGCCAATGGGATCGCCAGCGCGCGCTCAAGGATTCCGGCCACATCCGCAGGGGTCACTGGCGCATCCCTGCGAACGAGGCGCGACACCACGCTCTTGAACAAATCAGGCGTAACGCTCTCCTCGAACGTGGCTCCCGGCGCTTGAGCGAATTCTGAGGCGAGATCCTCGTCCCGCGTATGCGTGCCAGACCTAGGATCCTTGTGCCAGCGTCGGGACTGATCAATCCGATACGCCAGCTTTCGGTATGACTTTGGAACCTTGGCTATGTGCGCCACCCGATGAGCGCGAGAGGGCTTCCTCGGTCTTGAAGCCGGCCGCCGGTCGGGCCATTCACTACGCGATTCGCGCACGTGCCCCCGGCCTGCCGTAGATTCAAGGGGGAGGACCGCGCTCGTCCCTCGTGGCGATTCCCGAGAAGGTTGAGGCCCTTATCCTCGAGAAGGTCCTAGCGCCTATCAACGACGCCGCTGTCTGGTGGGGGACCCTCTTACTCGTCGGCAGCGGGACGCTGTACGCGTTCCAAGCCGACGCAGCCGCGATGCTGGACTGGATCACTTACAACCGGCTCAGCATCTCGGTATCGGGCACAGCCACCCGGACGATCGCCCTCGGCCTCTTCGCCGTCGGGATGCTCAGCACGACGTTCGGCCTCAGCCGTATGTGGCGCCAAGCCCGCACCGCCAGACGCCTCCGAGAGGCGACCCCTTCGCCCGTCAGGGCCGCCCCTGAGGCCCGCGCGACCCCGCCCTCTCGAGAGCGCACCCTCGTCGTCACGACGGTGGATATGACGCCGGAACTCGCAGAAGCGAAGAAGACGCTGAACCTCCAACGCGAGGTCGCCGCCGGTGCGTACCCCATGAGTGCCACGAAACTCTACGAACGCTACGTCGGCGCGCTACAGAACCCGCTTCGGCAGATCGCGAGCGAGGACCAACGTCGTCTCGCGCTCGAGATGGTGCACGCCATGAACCACGCTGACGCGGCCATCATGCAGAACAACGCGACCCAAGCCTCCACCGACATCTTCCACGCGGCACGGGCGCTCGACGAGCTACTCCGTAAGTGGGATACCATCCACATCGACAACCCGACAATCGCACGGAACGTTCTCAACGAGCACGATGCGGACTTCTTGCCCAACTACGAGGCGTATCAGAACGCGCTCAAAGGCCTCGCGGCCGTGACCACGTCGAGCGCTCGAGGAGACGTGTCGTTCCATCGCCGCAAGCCCTTCCAGAACGCGCCCACACCAAAGTAGGTCGCATGCCGGCGCAAGACCGAGCCGAAGATGCAGCGCTTCTCGTGAACAAGGCCAATAGGATCGCTTCGAGCGCTACCACGCTGGATGAGCTCGACCAAGCGCTCGAACTCTATCGGGAAGCCGAGCGGATCGCACCTCAAGATTGGGCCCGCCGCGCACTCGCCGAAGCGAACCACGCGAGCGCGCTCGCAGGACGATACCAGCACACGCGGCTTCCAGGCGACCTGAGAACAGCGATGGTGCGCCTCGAGCGAGCCATCCCACGCCTCCACGACACCCGAATCCAGCAAGCCTTCACGCAGCTCCTGCAAGAGTACCGCGAGATCGAATCCCACATCCCGCGCGAAGCCGACGTCCTCGCCGCCCTTCGTACCGAAGCTGAGAGCCTCGCTTCCAGTGCGACGACGACGCCGTCCCAACTGAGCGCGTTCGTCGAGCGCGTACTCGAGAACCGCCAAGCCACACACGACACAGAGACACTCTTGACGCTCGTTCGTGCGCTCGACGGAGCCCTCCAGCGCGACACGGAGCCCCAAAGCCAACGCATTGGGCACTACTTGCGAGGGCGCGTGAAGCGTGTCCTTGCCGAACGTCGGTCCGACCGCGCGAGCGTGGAGGGCGCCATCGCGGACTTCTCTATAGCGCTCGACGGCGAGACCGACGAGCTCCAACGCGCCAACATCGAAGCGCGCTTGGCCGATGCACATTCGGTCGCGGACGACCAGTTCGCCCGCTCCGGCAGCCTCGATGAAGCCATCCGCATCCGCCAACGATTGCTTCTGCTGCAAGGCATCGATCGCTCCTCGAAGTTTGGCCTCCTCCACAACCAGGCCAACGATCTCTTCGCGCGGTTTCGTCGCGAGGGCAGAATCGGGGACCTCGACGCGAGCTTTCAGTCATACAAGAGCGGATACGAGATGATGCCGGAGGATGCGCCCGAGCGGATTCCTACGGCGGTTGCGCTCGCCACTGCGCACCTCAACCAGTACCGCTTCCACGGAAAGGAGGACGACTTCGACCGCGCCATGAGACTTGTTGAGGCCGCGCGGGACCTCGCCGAAGGTGACCGCGAGAACGAACTCTTCGTCATGACATCGACGGCGGACACGCTCAACCAACTCTTCTACGCGACGAGCGACCCCGACTACCTCGACCCGGCTGTCGACTTGTGGAGACAAGCCATTGACATCGAGCAGGAGGAGGGGAACAAGGTCGGGTTTCGAGCCAATCTCGCCATCGCCCTCCATCAACGAGGGGACAAGCGACGCGACCTGAGAGATCTCCACGAAGCCGTGGATATCGCGCGAGATGTCCTTGCCCGTACGCCCGAGGACGTCATCTACCACCTGGACCGCAAGAACCTCCTCGCGAACGCGCTGGCGCACCGCTACGAGTCCACTCACGCAGCCCAGGACCACGACGAAGCCCTTGCGCTGCGCCGCGAGCTTGCCCGCCGGAGCGCCGAAAACCCTGAAGCTGCCTCCCGCAGCGCTCGACAGTGGCTCAACTCGAGCTTCGAGGCTCGAGCGTGGCTCGAAGTCGTGGAGGCTTTCGAAGTCGCGGAGCGCATCAACCGTATTCTCGTTCAGCAGCAAGGCGCGCGTGCTTTCCGCGAACGACAAGCATGGCTCCGCCACGCGCAAGGGACGAGCGCCATGGCCGCCTACGCCGCCGCCAAGATTGGCGACGTGAACAAGGTACGGACGTTCCTCGAGTCCAGCGCACTCAACCTGATCGGCCAAAGCGCGCTTCCCCCCGCCCCGCCGCCGGGGGATCGCGCGGCCATCGTCCACCTCGCAACGACGGCACTGGGCACAGTCGTCCTCACAACGACCACGCAGGGGGCGAGAATCAGTTTCACTCCGCTGACCCTCGCGGAACTCAGTAAGTTCATGTTCCAATGGGATACGGATGGACCCAGCGGTGGCTTCGCACACGGACAAGTGCAGAGCTCCACCTGGGTCCGCACAGCGCTCGGCGCGCCTTTCCACGAGCTAAGCGCTCGCCTCTTCGAGTCTCTCCCGAATGATCTCATCGGGGAAGGCAAGCAAGAGCTCCTCCTCATCCCGAACGGACCCCTGTCGCTCCTCCCGCTCCACGCCGCGCCCACCCGGCAACGGCCGGGCGTCCTCATCGACCACTTCACGGTCCGGTATGCGGCAAGCGCAGCTCTCGCCGCCCGCGCCGCGACGCACTCGAGCCACATGAAGAAGTTCAACAAGCAATTCGTCGGCATCGCGAACGCAGAACCCTTCGACCTCAAACGCCGCCTTCGTGGCGCGCAAGCAGAGGTCGAGCGCGCCGCAGCGCGGTTCGAGGAAGTCGACACTGTCCTGCTCCTCGGACCTGAAGCGCGCAAGGCTGAGATGCTCCCACACCTCGCGCGAACACGAATTCTCCACGTCGCCGTCCACGGCAAGTTCGACTCGGAGAACCCGCTCGAAAGCCGGATCATCCTCGCCGACGAGCCCCTGCAAGCACGAGAGGTCGCACAAGGAGGCCACGGGTTCGAAGGCACCCGCCTCGTCGTCCTCAGCGCCTGCCAGAGCGGCGTCGTCGACCAAACGGACCTCCGCGACGAGTGCCTCGGATTCCCGAGTCTCATCCTCGCCAACGGCGCCGGCGGCGTCATCGCCGCCCTCTGGTCAGTAGACGATGAGTGGACCGCACTCCTCTTCGATCGGTTCTACGAAGAGCACCTTCAGGAGGGTCACATGCCCGCTGAAGCGCTTCGCCGTGCCCAACTCTGGTTGCGCGACGCGCCTGACCAAGAAATCGACGCGCGCCTCGATGATATCACACGCACACGCGGAACCGCCGCGACGATCACTGCGAGACCCGACCGCAGTCCCTACTACTGGGCGGCTTTTACCTATCAGGGTGTCTAACTAAGCTCGCCCTCGTCACGACGCCCGTGTGGTCGTGAGAACACCATTCGCCCCGCACCAGAACACGTTCCCGACCCACGGGAATCTATTCCGGCGGGCGCTCTCGCGATACACCGGATCCATCGCTGCACCACAGGATGGGCACCGCGGGGGCGCCTTCTTCGGCATGCTTCCGCGCGCGAAATTAGCGTTGTCACTCGTGTAACGCGCGAGCGGAGGCGATCGCCGCTTTGAGGGCAACAAGAAGGAACGTCAGGCTCAGGGCGAGCGCCCCGCTTGCAGCGACGAGGGGAAGCACATCGGGGGCGCGTCGGAGCGTTTCAACAGGAAGGACGTAGAAGAAGAGGACGATGGGCGTCGCGATCACGAAAACGATGCCGAGCACGAATTGGACGCGAGCCTCGTGGATGATGCTCTCGGCGGAGTCTCGCGCGTTCCGTAGAATCTTGCGGACCTTCTGTTCGATCCAGCCTTCGCCGTTCGAAATGAGAAAGAACGGTAGCACGAGAATGATGATGGTGAGGACCCACGCTGGCGCGAAACGACCCGAGTGCACCCACGCGGCGATCGCTGTGAGAGCGATGCATTCGCTGCATCGCTGCCATCTCATCCCGCTCTTGGGTATTTGGCGTATCTCCGAGCGGTATAGGGATCTAATGCATACGTTTGCAACAGTCAAGTAGGCGAAAGCACCCCAGGCGATCATGGGGAGGACCCATTCCCCCGGAATCTCATTCGCATGCGAGGCGGTGTACCAGAAGAGGGCGCCGCCCGTCAAGCTCGTCTGGACGAAGAGTGTCCGAAGTTCGCGTCGAGCGTCCGTCGTCACGAGACCCCCATGAGCGAGGAGCCCCCGCTCCCTCGATTCCGCGCTCGGGACGCGCCATCGATTTTTGTGAGCGTCGCCGCCGTCGTGTAGTAGTAGAGCCGATCTGGAGGGGGAGCCTGTTCCCAGCCGTCCCGAATCGTGAGGTCTCGAAGCGCCGTTTCGAGCTGGATCCGAAGCGCCTGAGTCGTTTGCGCAGGGCCTGGGAAACTCGGGGCGCTCGCCACGATACCGTCCAGGTGTGGCCCAGACATAAATTCGCAGTGGAAACCGAAGATGCACTGGACGGGCACGGCTTGAGACGGCCCGTGCGTTACTTCTCTTGCTTCTGAAGGGCGCGTATGGCCTCTTCGAAGGCATGTGTGAGGTTGTAGTATCGGCCTGAATCGCGCTTCTTGGCGAGCCAATCGTAGAGGCCGCGGTCGATCCGCAGCGAAACGGGCACCTTGATGTCCCCCGCCTCTGGCTTGGACGCCTTGCGGGCCATGTGTGGCAATGCGTTGCAACAACGTATAAGCAGACGTATTGCAATGCAACACGCATGTCGTCATGGGGTCCTCCTCTGGAGACACACAATGGCTACCCTGACCGTCCCAAGGTTGATTGGGTTCCGGTAGGGACTCGGTTGCCTGCAAGCGGCGTGAATGTTCTCGCGTTCCTGCGTAACGGTCGCATGGAGATCCTGAATCGGTTCCAAGCTGAGTGGTATCCTATCGCGGTCCCTTGGGACGACGCGCTCGCGTGGGTCCACTTGCCATACCCGCCTGAACTCGTCGCGATTCGTACACCCCGCACGCCGCATAGCAGCGAACACCGAAGCAGGCCCAGGAGGCGAAAGGCATGACGCCGCCGGCCCCTAAGCTCGATGCCCAGGCTCCTCACGATGCGGCGATTCGCCGCTTCGTTGTGCTTCACAAGTACCTCGGCGTGGATGTGTGGTACGTCGAAGCCGCAGACGCCCTCTCCGCAGTCGAACGCGTCTATCCTGCGGATCCTCAGCAGGATGGCCGATTCGTCGACGAGGGCGGCCAAGAAGTGCCTGACTTGGAGGCCCACGCCGAGACTCTCAGCCTACGCGCGCACCAGATCCGACGCTTCCCGCCTGGAGTCGAGGTCGCCGTCGGCGCCACGGGTACGCGCTCCGTCGGGCCGTTGGGCGAACCGCCCACGCGGAACCTGGAGCGTGACCCATGAAGGTCGCACTCGATAGCATCACGCCCAGCCTAGACACGTACTTCGGGTGGCCCCAATGCCCAGTCGATGCGACCGTCAAAACTCGCCTCGCGATGATCAACGCGATCAGCATGATGAAGGAAGCATTCTGCGAGACAGGATTCAAAGTCGACGAACCCTCCCAGAATCTCGTCGTCGAACCCGAGCGGAGGCACCACCAATGACCACCGAGCGTGTCGAGCGAAGCTACGACACACTCGTCGCATGCCCACACTGCGCGGGACCTGTCAATGCGAGCCTGGAAGTCGAGCGAGGCATCCTCGATGCCCTCACACAACTCGCCCTCTCACCGGCTTGGGACGGCGTCAAGGCCCCCGCCCTGGACCGAGTCGTCACGCGCCTCGTGGAAGACTACCAAGAGCGCATCCAATTGCGCGTCCTGCGCGACTCGGCCGACGAAGGCGCGTTGCCAATGCGGCCGCGTGGGACAGATCCCGCGACAAGCGGGGCGGGCAAGCCGCGCGCCCGACGAGCCGGCAAGACGAGGGAGAAGAACGCATGACAAGTCCTATCGATCCATTCGCGCCCATGAAGACGGCGCGGTGCCTCGACACGCTCGTTGTCTGCCCGCACTGCGCGGGCACCGTAGACGTGACGGTTGAGACGCACCGGGCCCGCATCGAGACGATCAGCCTGCTTTGGGACGCCTTCTGCGAGCGAGGCGCCCAGATGGAGCTGGAGTTGGAAGAACTGCGCAACGAACTGGAATTGGGCGTTCTTCGACGCTTTCGGGGAACGCCTCCTGTCGCGCAATTCTGCGAGAAAGCGTTGCGGAACCCCAGCCAAGCGGTAGCTACCAAGGATGCGCCTGGGAGGGAGTTTCGTGGATGATGACGTGGAGAATGAGTCGTTATCGGAGGAAGCAGATCACGATCCCTCATTCACGTGGATCGGTTGCCCAAAGTGCGGAGTCCCCATCAACATCACCATCCCGGTTTTGGATCACGGCTACGAACTGCTCGCATACGTCTACGACTTGCTCGAGAATGCCCCCGCTGCTGAGGCAAGAGATGCGATCGGCGAAGTGCTTCCTTGGATGGGAATGGAGATCAATGCGGCCCATCGTCGGAATGGCTACTTCTGGCCGTTCATTGCGGCCGGAGAACGCGCCGAGGAGAGGGCTCGCCAACGGGCGCGTGAACCGTCCAAGCCGTCTCGCGAGCGAAAGCGCGGTTGAGGCGCCCCAGCGCGATTCGTGCAGAAGTGCGGAAGTCTTTCCGAACTGAACTCGTGTGCTCCCAGTTAGTGACATCCAGATATGATACGGTTCGCGGAGGATCCGCGACCGGGAGTCGGGAGGCCCGTCGTCCCGGAAGAGTCTCTGACTTTTTCCGCCCCCATCGAACCATCGGTTCCCCCCATCGTTCCCAAACACGGGCGACGGGCACTCCTCCCAACCCCCACGCACTTGGCGAAGAGCCGACTACCTCGCCGACCTTGACTGGGCCGGCTGCAGGAACTGCGGACACCCGATCAACATCACCGTGCTCGTCCGCAGATTCGCCATCGAAATCCTCTCCCACCTTGAAGAAGCCGCAGAAGCGAGTGGCTCCCGAGCACTCAGGAGACGATATCCACGCTGAACGCAGACTGCTGGAGCGCCGTCCTCTCCCAACACTATGATGACTCGACGATACGCACAATCATCGAGGCTACCGACAAGGCGGGCTTTGTTCCTAAATTGACCGATTCTGGAATAGGCTGGCTATTTTTGGAATAGGCTGCCCGGGCAATGCATGGGCCTGCGGCTGCGATGGGTCGGATGGCTTCTTGGGACTTCCCTTGCCCGGCTCGTTTTCGGCACGCCCATAAGGCCCGGGATGCTCCGAGCCAGCATGAGTAAGGGACTTGTCGGCGCGCGAGCGGGAGCATGGGTCCTTGCTACGCTCCTTCTGTGGATTGGGATGACCCCGGTTTCGGAGGGTCAGGAAGAACCCTTGGGTTCTGTAACCGTCTATCAGGCCATGGTCGTCAAAACGAACGAGACCGCCATGGCTTCCGCGCCTTCTGGCGACTTCCAAGGCTTTCAAGCGCTGGGGCGACCCACGGACGAATACCGCTCGATTCTCGTCCACCTGTCAAGGCCGGTGAATCCTGACGATTCCGCTCTGCGGTACTACTTCCACATCTCTCTGATACGCCGCGACGTCGCGCGGAGCATAGCGACCGAAGATGTGATTGATTCCGGAAGGAACCGCGCGGAGAACGAACAGATCGGTCCCACAGTGGTGATCCTCTCGAACGGGACACCTCCCTCTTCTCGCGAGGGGACAATTTACGATTCGCTCGTACAGGTCTTCACGTTCGACGGCCTTGTGACCGTTGGCCATGTCAATGAGACGAACTTCCTTTTTCTCTGGTGCAGTGAGATTGTCTGCAAGGACCTTGATTCAAACATTATCGCATTCTTTGTACGGGAGGCCGGGACGTTCCGGCCGCAGATCGCTGCGCTGCAAGGCGTCGAAGCTGAGCTTGCGAGCCTCGATGGGAACCTTTCTGCGCGTCTGGACGACGATGCGGCCCACGCCAACTTCAGCGCCGCCACGCGCCTTTCCAGGAAGCTCGACACGAAAGGCGACGACACGCCTACCGACCTCGAATACTCCGCTCCCTTTCCCATTTTGCGCCTGTTCCGAGCCTCCGATGCGAGGCAGACTGAGGAGCTTGAAGCGCGGCGCGAGAATCTTCAACTCGCCATCGTGGACTTCAAAGAGCGGGTCGGCCGCGCGCAAGACTCGCACGCACGCCAGACGGACCGGAGTTTCACGACACTGCAAACGTGGGCCGTGGTGGGCGCTACTATCGCCGCCGCCTTCGCTCTCGTCCTCCAAGCGTTTCAAACGCGCCTTCAGCGCAAGGAAGCGAGAGAAGCGCGCGAAACGAAAGCTCCCGCCAGCGCCGCCCCCTCTCCCGAGAAAACACCCCCCTTAGAGGATGCGCTCTAATCATTCGTCTGCGGCGTGGAGGCTGGTTTCGCCCTGCCGCGTCGAACACTTAAGGCCGCGGGCGCCGCTGGGCCACAAGTATGGACTTGGGGATAGGAGATTGGATCGCGCTGGCAAGTCTCATCGTAGGGGTTCTCGCAGCGATCCTCAGCGATCGGCGGCGCGGAAAGGTATCGCCCGCAGGCCGGATCATCGCAGGTCGCTCTATCAACGCCGGGGGGTCGATTTGGGCGCGGGATTCCGTTGAAGCGGGCGGGTCGATTCACGCCCGGGGTTCTATCCAGGCCGGAGGAACCGCCGCCGAAAAGGGGGAAGAGTCCTGACCACGTCGAACCCAGCGACTTGGGAGATCCTTCCCAATGGTCGGGCGATTCCGGAGGGGGCGGCGTATTTTGAGTTGATTTCTGATATGGAAAGTCGGTGCGAAACGGCGACCTTGGAATGGCTCCCCGAGTCGAGCGAGAAAGCGCCCGCGTGCTATGCGGCTCTCGGAACCGCCATGTCGCTCATGGACCGCTTGGTGTCATGCTCGTGGGGCTGCTCCGGAAGCGATCACGCCGCCGAACGCCTTGCCGGCCGGGCCTATCACGCCGTGAGGGCGGGTCTCCTCCTATGGCGCCGCGGCTCGTATGACGAAGCCCTGGTCATGGCACGGTCCGTCGGCGAGGTTGCCAACTTGCTCCTGCTCTTCCATTTTGACGCCCAGGCGTTCGCGTCCTGGAAGCAACTGCCGGACAAAGAGAGGTGGAAAGAATTCAGGCCCGTGAAAGTCCGAGAGCGACTGGAACGCCTCGGCGGACCCCTCGTTTTCGGGGAGGAACGTTACAGTTCCTCGAGCAGACTCGGAGTGCACCCGAACCCGGAACGCACACCGGGCCGCTTCGATCCGACTGGCCGCCCGAAGGGCGCTGGGTACTTCCAAGCCATCGGTGCGCTAACCGTCCTCAACGAAATTGCCTTAGGCGTCGTTTGGGCTGGCGCCGCCGCCGCAGGCATAGCGGAGATTCCTGACGACAAGAAAATGGCGGTTTCGGCCGCGTGCGCCGCCGTAGATGAAAAGATCGGCGGCTTTCAGGCGCACCGGCTGAAAGCGGCCCAGGACGGACTTCTCCAGCACCTCGCGAGCCAAGCGCCCGGCTAAGTACGCCGCGACGACGGCGCGCATCATCGACGAGCTCGCCGCCGGCAATGAGTACCAGGGAACGGGCATCCAGCACGTCGCGATGGCGGCATGGCCGCACCTCCAGCGCATGCCCCTTGCAGAGCAGGGCGCCCTGCTCGACGCGATCGCGCAACGTTCGCCGCGCATGCACGAGTGGCTCACGCGGCTTCTGGCGGCCTGAGGGGCCAACGGTTTTGCATTCAGCCACACATTATGAGTCGATGTTTCTCGCTGAACACGTCGCTCGGTGGAACGCGCGCAAGAGCGACGAGGGCTGGCGCTTGTCGGAGCATGAGCTTGCGTCTCGCGTGGACCCTATCGGCGCGATCAACTTGGGCTGCGTCAAGCTGCACTTTTGGAGTGCGCGCGACATGCCATGGGGGAAGTATGACGAACGGTCAGCATACGTTTCAATCTTGGAGGATCCCGACGCCGTCGAGCGTTGGCGCAAGAACAGCGACGAAGTGTACGAGGCGGACTACTATCTGAAGGGCCACATTCCCAACGAGCTCGCGATCATCATGACGGCGCTCACGAGGTGCCATTTCGTATACAGGCGCTCGCTAAAGTCGTCGGACACTCCAGTGATGATGCAGTTCTCGGATGCTTCGCTCGCGCGCGGTCCTTTTGATGGGACCCAGGTGAACTTGAAGGAGCTCCAGCCTCGCCTTGAGCGATTGCTCGCCATGGCTTCGAAGGATCGCTCACGCGCGTCGAGGTTCATGCTTGCAGCTCGATTCTACCACCTCGCCCTACCGCTTCTCGATGAGGACGTCGACCTCGCCTACCTATTTCTGACGTCCTCGATCGAGCCCCTCCTGTATGGTTACAACCCAAAGAATTACGGCGTCGCCGAAGCGAACGCCGAACTGGCAGCGGTCCTCCATCAGAAGCTCGATGCCGAGGGCTTCGCGCAAGTTGAAGCTGCATTCCTCCAGCATGCGCCCAAAGTGCGAGCTCGCTTCGTCGAGTTCATCCAAGAATACTTGCCGGAATCCTATTGGGACGATCCTACCCGACCCACGCCCGGCGCGGGCCAAATGCGCCGCGAGGACCTCGCCATGTACCTGAAGCGGATCTACGACGCACGATCGAAGCTCGTGCACGAGGGAGAGCCACTTCCGCCCCAGATGCGCTTCGACTCGGAAACCCCACACGGCCTCGCCGTCATGGCCGGTCACAAGAAGTGGGATCGGACCGAGATGTTGCCGCACTCCCGTACCTTCGAGCGCATGGTCCATCACGTGCTCATGTCGTACGTCGACCGACACGCGGGATGATGCTGAAGTGGCCCGTAAGAGTCAAACCCGAAGGCGAGCGTGGGCTCGACCTCATGCGTTTGCTCATCCCGGCTGCCGTGTTCCTCGCTGCGCTTAGCAGCGGCACCGCAGGCGCGCAGGCGCAGCCGGTCTGCGAAATTGTCGGTGGGGCCGAGCAGCTCGCTGTGAACGAATCGGGCCGATACGAAGTTCGCTGTTCGCACAGCAGCGAGTTCCGCGACTTTATCTGGGCACTGGACGAGGACATCGTCTATCAGCCCAAGAAGGGACTCGATCCGACCAACCTGCCCGGCATCTATGACAGCAGGCCGTTCAAGGAGGCGTCCACGCACAGGCTCGTGATGTGGGCTATCCTCCCCGACAACACCCGATCGAACATCCTCGAGTGGCGCATCGAAGTCGTGGGGCAACAGTACGGCGACGATTCGCCTCCCGACTGTCGAAAGCTCACACAGACGCCAAGAGCGCAGGTCAACCGCAGTACATTTTTGCAACTCGTCTGCAACGACGATCGTGGCTGGCATTCGTCCGAATGGCGCGTCGACGGAGAAGTTGTCGAGACGCACCCCAACATCAACGGGCTTACGACGATCGACCTTGCTGACGGCCAGACTGTGAACTTCTCCGCGCCCGGACGACATCTCGTCACCTACACTATCACCGACACACGCGACCAGGTCGGACTCGTGGAATGGGACATCTTCGCGTTTGACCCCACGGACGGCGCGGCGCCACAGTGCATGTTCCTGGCGGCACAGCAAACGAAGGCGGGCGAAGCAAGCACCTGGATCGTGCGTTGCACCGACGATCGTGGTCTCTATGACCTCCAGTGGATCGCGAATGGAACGATCGTGTCGCGCTCGCGGCTCAACGGTGAGCGTGACCATACGGGAGATCTCACGTGGACGCCGCCTGCACCGGGCGAGCTAAGGGTGGTCGCCCTGGATGCGGGCGGCCGCGAGAGTATTCCAGCTGTCGCAGTCATCACCAGTGAAGGATCACCATCACCAGCCTTGGGTGACGGCGATCCATCGTTGCCGTGGCAGATCGCCAGCGTCATCATCGCCGCCCTTGCGCTGGTCCTTGGCCTTCTGGAGTTCGTCCGCCGACGTAGGCCTCCGCCCCCTGTTCTTGCTGGATCGGGCAACGTTCAAATCAACGTCCACCGCAGCAAGGTCGGCAGCATCACCGTACCGCCGCCGCCCACCCCGCCCACGCAACGAGATCCGAGCGTCCTCAGACAAGACGCGCGACGTCTCCTCTATGCGAACGGAAAGCTCGCCGAAGCCCTCGCGAACGCGCAAGCCTTCGCCCATGAGATCGGACGCAAGGGCGAGGAACGCTGGTTCGGCTGGGAACTCCGCGGACTCCCCACCGACCACAAACCAGCTGACGGCGACGAGTTCGATCGCCGCGCCCCCTACCGACGGATTAAGGTCGGCATTCCCGATTGGGTCCCGCAACGCGGCGGACCCAGGCCGCCTACGACCGATTTCACCATATTCTGGGCACACCCCGCAGATGAGCTCGAGCGTATCATCGACCGACTGAAAGCAGAGCCGCAGTCCGCGGGCGTGATCTACCAACCCAGAGACTCGCTCTTCGGCCACCTTCCAAAACTCCGCGCAATGATCGGCATCGATCCCGTTCCCGTGATGCTTGACGTGCACGGGCTTGAAGGCCTCCGCGAAGGCCTGCGCGCCACCGTGAGCAAATTCCTCGACGAGAACGAGCCACCGTCACGCGAGTGACAAGGCCCCACCTGTAGACGAACGACGCGCGCGTGTCGGTACAGCCATAGGCACTTCGCGGACGAAGGGCCCCAGCATGAACGTGTGATACTGTTCAGGCCGCGCGGTCAGCTGACGCAAAAAGGGGGGACGCCCCCCGCGCGCTTATGGCGCGTCGCCGTTCAGATACAGGTTGTACTTGTGGCCGCGCGCTCGACGCCGCACTACGAATCCTGCCTGCCGGAGGAAGTGCAGGTGGTAGTCCGCCCACGTCACGTGGCGATCGTACTTGCGCGCGATGTCGCTCATGGTCACTCCGGGTCGCTTCGCGATGGCAGAGAGGATCTGCTTGCGCGAACGCGTGAGGAGTGGCACGTACTTGAGCCGTACTCGCGCTATTCTTGTTGCCTGGCCTTCGCTAAGTTGTACTGCTGCACACATAGGACATCGGCCAGGCTCGTCGGCCCGGCCATTTCGTCCTCCCGCAGCGGAGCGATGATACTTCCTCGAAAATGATATCGTCGCGCGCGCGGCGCGCGCGTTCCATCTAATGAGGAAGTTTCATCTGCGACGCGAGGAACGAATTATGGCCGGAAACGTCCCAGTTTGAATGCTATATTTTCTGTGCGCGCGCAAGCGCGCACGCAGCGGAAGGCGCCCGCAGGCGCCGGATGGGGGATGGCGTTCGCGGAAGGGGTCTCCCCTTCCGCGCAGCCGCGCTTTGCAAAGCGCGGCGGAGGCGAGCCCAACAGGCGAGCACCGTCGTGTTGCAACGCACGCGGAGAAGAATCGTTACCGCGGACCGCTCGTTTCGACCGAATCGCCAGCCGTGAATTAAAAGAGGCCAAGATACGGCGAACGAACGGACCCGCGGAACCGTTCACTCTCCGCGTATCCTTGCCATCAGCGACGTGTGCTCCGCCTCGTGCTCGCCAAAGCCGGCGCCATGCGAAGAGCACGGCTGATCTCAGTCTCTACGTACGTAGGGGAAGTCCCCTCAGGGCGACTGGACGGGCCGGGCTCGGGCCCAGGGGGCGGTGTCCTACACCGAGGGAGCCCCCAAGTGTGGGAGCAGATGGGAGGCGCGAAGCGACTGACGGGCGGGCGGGGGATCCTCACCACCAGGATCTACCATTTCGGACTACCCGTCTCCATTCTCACGCGAGCCAGTTGCGCGCGCGCTCCAAGAGCCTCACGTACGCCTGCCGAGCGATCGTGCGCCCGCGCGCCTTCTCACTCGCATTGTCGGGTGCGACGTCGAACGAGGCGCCCTCGTGCGACGCGCGCAACGCGAAGAGCACCGATGGAGCTACGCGGTGCGGTACGACGTACTCCTCGCCAGCGCCGGCGAGGACGACGCACTTGCCTTCCATGCGCTCCTGCTTCAGCCCCAGGACGCGTCCAAGCTCGGTCTCGATGACTCCGCGATGGATTGCGGCCTCGCCCTGAGCACCGCGCCTGAGTCTGGCTGCATCGGGGAGCGGTTGGAACCCCAAGAGTGGAACAAGCTCGTGGTACTTCTGGCGGATGTGCTCGGGCGTAGGTTGGTAGTAGTGCCCGCGCGCGTCTTTGAAGGCGTCTCCACGGAAGTGGTTGCTCCAGTCGGCGGGGACGTTGTGGATCTGACGCAATTGCTCGCCAAAGTGGCGCTGACAGTGCGCAGTCCACCGCTTACGCGAATCCGGTTCAAGCTTCTTTTGGAGGCCGAGACGTTCGCAATCGCGCGTGAAGAAGCGCGGATACATGTTCTTCTGGAGCAGAGCGAGGCCTGACTCGTTGAGCCACAGCGAGGTCGTGACGGGGCGTCCTTCTGCGTCGCGTTTAACGCTCATGTCCCACCACGCGAGGTATTGCATGATGATCGGGCGTAGCTCCGCGTCGATGACGCTCCACCGGTTGCCCTTGCGCTTGTCCGTCCCGCCCTTCGTCTTGGGCAAGTACACGAGGTCGCCACCCTGGCCGAAAGGCGCAAGCTTCGGGTGAGTCGCGAAGCCATCCTCGAAACCCGCGGCGGGCTCGACGCCTTCGGGCGTTGGGAGGCCGAAGCTTGCGTATCGGTCGAGCATGAGCATCTCGTTGGGTCTGTACCACCACTTCGCCGAGGCCGCGTAGAACGCGCGCCGCGCGGGATGAGCCGTCCCGTTCACGAGTTTCAGCATTTCTTCAACGGTGGGGTTCCTGCGCCGCTCTCCTCCTGCTGGGAGCTTTGGCGCTTCTTCGTAGTGCTCGCTGACGACGTCCTGCATGAAATTGACTGGGACGGCACCGACGCGGGCGAGGTACTTGTAGAACTTGTTCAACCCGTGCAGCCGGAACCGCACGTCGGGCCGCTTGAACAGCGTGCACCCCGAGCAGTGCTCCTGCGCGGCTTGTGCTGCGGGGAGCGCGCCGATCCATACTCGCTTGACGCAGGAGGCGGCTCCTTCGCCTGCCCATGGGAGGCTTCGGAGGTTGGCGCAGTAGTTGTTCTCCATGAAGTGCACGTACTCCCACACGCCCGGCTTCGTCCACTCGGAGACGGGAGTCTCGTGGCCGTCGTGGTGGAAGTAGCGGAATGCGTCGCGAATGCCAGAGACATACTTCTCGACGACTTGCGGCGAGAGACGCCCCTCCGCGCTCCTCGTGAACTGGCTGAGCAGCTCGCCGTTCGTCACGCCGCGCTTGACCGTCGAGCGCACGGGCACCGTCTCAACGCGCTGGCGAGATCGGGGGTCGATCACGCGCGCACCCCCGGAGCTTGGGCGGTGGCTTGTTCGAGGAAGCGCGCCGCCACATCCGCGCCCTCGGGCAACCCGTGCAAGAGCATGAGAAGCGTGTCCCGCTGCGCTTGGAGGAGCTTGACTTGGCCTCGGTAGTCTTGGTTCTCTTCCCGCGCCGTTTCGAGCCACGCGCGCGCTTTCTCGAGGTCCTTCTTGATGGCCTCGACATACTCGGGCGGGAAGACCGTGCCCGAGGTCGCGTTGGCGACCATCTGGAGGAGCCACGCGTTGAAGTTGTGCTCGTACCCACTCGCAGCCGCAGCCGCACGGTGAGCGTCGAGTTCTTCGGAGCTTCGGAAGTAGAGCACGACGCTCTGATGCCTGCGCCGTGCTTGGTAGTCGGCCCTTGACGGGCGAGCCTGCTTGGATTGCTGTTCTTGCGCGTCCATGGTTTGGATCACCTCTTGGAGGTACTTTCGCGCAAGAAACCGGTATCGCTCCGGCGCCACCGGCGCCATTGGCGCCGGTGGGTGACCCTTTATCCCGGGCGACTAGTTTTCAGGGTGGTGAAAACTAGTCCTGGACCGGCCGACTCGGACGAATCGCCTGCGGGCGACCGGCGCCTGAAGGCGCCTTTCGTCCTATCGCGAGACCAGCGCTCCGCCGCCTGCGGGCGGCTGCGGCGCTGGTCTCGCGACCAACCCGAATCCGCTGACGATGAGCGCGAACGCTAGCAGCGCGCGGGGCTCGATCCCCTCGTGCAGCACGAGGGTGCCCACGATCGCTGCGAAGATGGGTGCGATGTGGCTCACGAGGTTCGCGCGGATGGGGCCCACGCGTTCCATGATCGTGAAGTACACGATGAAGCCCAAGGCGCTTGAGACGAGCGCGAGGTAGAGGAGCGCGACGATGCCGGCCGCCGTCCACGCGACGTGCCCGCCGTGCTCCAGCGTGAGCGCGCTCCCGTGCAGGAGCACGGCCCCTACGAGCATCTGCCACGCCGTGAACGCGAAGACGTCCATGCCGTGCTTCGTCTTGCGCACGAGGATGCTGCCAGTGGCCCACGAGAGGATGGCCGCCACGACCGCGAGTTCGCCGAGGCCACGCGCGTCGAAGAGCGAGTCGCCTCCCTTGAAGACGGCGAGCGCGATGATGCCGAGGAACCCGAGCCCAAGCCCGACGACACCGCCCCAGCCGACGCGCTCGTCAGTGAGGAGCCACCGCGAGATGACGGTGGTCAGGATCGGATTGAGCCCCACGATCACTGAAGCGATCACTTCGCTCGTGAATTGCTGCCCCCAGAAGAGGAATGCGTGATAACAGCCTACGTTGAGCACGGCTGCGATGAGGATGGCAGCCCATTGCTTGCGTTCCCTGGGCCACATGTCGGCGCGGCGGAAGAGCGCGATGGATAGGATGGCGAGCCCCGCGATATCGAACCGGAGCGCGGCAAAGAGGACTGGAGTCATGCTTCGCAGACCGATCGTGATGAAGGGGAACGCCGTGCCCCATATCGCGCCGAGGAACACGAGTAGTGCGAGGTTCGTGCCGGCAAGGCGCCCGTGGGCCACAGCGCGGCGAGTCCATGGGGGCAGGATAAGGTTGCTCCTGAGGTTCACTTCTCGACTGCCGCCACGAGTTCGGGCGTCAGGAGCAGGTTCGCGCGCACCAGCAGGTCGTACGTGATCTGTGCGCCCGTCACGCCGCGCACGATGACCTCGAAGTTGCCAGGCTGTTGAGATGTGAAGTTGTACTCGAAGGGAGGTGCGCCGCTTGGCGGTGGCCCCGCGCTGGGGTGGCGCGCGCTCGTGAACACGGTCTTGTTCGTGTCCATGTTGCGTAGCTCAAGGTCGAGGTCCCAGAAGCCTTGCGTACTCGTGTCGTTCCAAGTGAGCACGATGATGGTGGAGGCGGGATAGAGAAGCTTGTAGGGGTAGCGCGCAGCGTCCGCGTTCGTTTCGGGCAGCGGTGCGGGGACGCCCCAGAGCTGCTCGGAGGCGCTCGTGTTCGTGGGCGCACCCGTGCCTGCCACGAGCGTCCCATTGTACCTGGCCTCGAAGAGGCGCTCGGGG
>JBAZZN010000001.1:0-33086 GCA_041658815.1 Thermoplasmatota archaeon | reverse complement strand
TCCCGAGGGGGTTTCGAGTGGGGGATAAAGCCGACGGGTCCACCGCCTCACAGGCAAGAACCACGTTTCAGGCCCGGTCTGCGTTTTTCACCGGGCTCGGTTTGGTGGGACCCAAACCCCCCTTTTCAGTTCGCAAGAGCTTTGCGTGGGGTCGTAGTCGTGGCCGTATCGGGTGACCCGTGTTGCGTTGGTCCATCGTCCTCGTCCTCCTGCTTCCGCTCCTCACCATCGCGAGCATCCCCACTGCTTCGGCCCACGTGACCCAGACGGTGGGCCCCTTCATGGTGAAGGTCGGGTGGGAACACGAGCCGCCCTCTTCGGGCGACCGCGACGCGATCTTCATGCAAGTGTGGCGCGCGTCCAACGAACAAGGCATCTCCGGGCTGGAGAACACGGTGAAGATGACCGTCATCCTTGGTGATGCGCGCAAGGACCTCACGCTCACTCCATCGGACGAAGCGCCGGGCAACTATTCGGCCGCGTTCCTGCCTTCCCAACCTGGTCTCTACGTCATCCGCCTCCAAGGGAACATCCAGGGACAAGCCGCCATCAACAACGACTTCCACATCGAGGAAGTGATGGACGGCAGCGCCGACGCGTTCCCCAGCACGGCTGGCCAGCCCACCACCCAAGAACTGCAAGTCGAGGTCCAGCAGCTCAGGACCGATCTGGACCAGCTTCGCAACCAACCCAAGACCGTGCCTGGCGACGGGCTCATTGGCGCCGTGGTGGCGCTGGCGCTCGTTGGCGTCGTGCTGCGGCGGAAGTAGGATCACGACGGCACCTCGACTGGCACCGTGAAGTGCAACTTGGAGAACTCGCTGACCTCCGGCCGCTGCACGAGGACCCACACGTTCCAACTCCCTGGGGACGTGAAGATGCCGTCCTCCATCGCCCAAGTGTCGTCCGCGAGGCGTTTGGGCCCCGGCTCGAAGAAGACGCCAGGCTCGCTCGCCCCTGGCGCTGAGACCTTCACGGCGATGCTTGCACCCTTACCGACCGCCGTCACGGAGAGCGGATGAAGTTCGATGGTGAGGTTCTGGATACCGACCGTGATGGGGTTGGGCGAGACGCTCATCACGACATGCGTCGTCGCAGTGGCTTGCGCGAACTCCGCGTAGGATGAGACGCCTTGCGTGCCCTCCTCCACTGCCTTGTCAGGGGGCGAGGACGACGCAAGCGCGCCGGCAGCGCCCACCACGACCGCCATGAGGATCGCTTCGAGCGCGAGCACGCGGCGGAACCCTGCGGTGCCCTCCTTGCTTGAGAGCAGGCGGGGCATCACGACCTGTTTGTTGTATGCGCCCAGTGCCAGGAGCACGACGAAGAGGATGATCTTGAGCGAGACCAGTCGGCCATAGGGCTGCATCCAAAGGTCAGCGACACGCGGGATGTGGCGCACGCTCGCGTACGTCCCCGTCACGAGGATCACCGCCACGCTCGCGATGGCCAGCGGCGTGAAGCGTGCGATGAGCAAGCCGACTTCCCTTCCGCTTTTCCCGCGGGCCGCGAACAGGAACGCGGCGACGCCGCCGACCCACAGGGCGCCCATCAGGAGGTGAAGCACGTCCATGGTGACGCTTGCCCAATGCAGCTCGCGGCCCGCTGCGGCGTGGCTTCCCAGCGAGGCCCACACGAGCGAGCCCCCAGCGAGCGCAGCGCCGATGAGCAATGCGGGCCTGCGGGCTGGCTTGATGGCGACCGCGACGACGAACGCGATCCCCGCGGCCACGAGCAGCGTGCCGCGCCAATCGAAGGAGGACCCAGCAGCAGTGTGCGAGGCTTGCGTGAACGAGAGCCCCGTTCGCTCCGCCAGGAACAGTAGGCCCACGTACGCGGCCACCGCGCCGGCGATGGCAGCGACGGCGGTGAGGAGCGTGGGCGCAAGGGCCGGCATACGGGCGCGCTCCATGACGCTGAGGAAGACCGGAGTGCCGATCCCTATGAACATGCAGCCATAGTAAGCCCAACGCGCGGCGCCCTCGCGCAGCACCTGCGCTTGGTCATCCGTGTGGTCATGCGCGCTCAGCGGAGGCGTGTAGGTCAAGCGCGCCGCGCCGACGCTGAAGAGGAACGAGCCCTGCGTCGTGTGCGAGTCCACGCTGAGCGCACGCCAGTTCACTGTGTACACGCCATCCAAGAGAGGGTCCACCCTCAAGCGGACGACGTTGTGGTGTGCGTCATCGAACTGGGCGGGGCCGTTGGCCCAATCCTTCTGCTTGAGGTCCACGATGCCAAGCGTCGTGTATTGCGGCTCGACGTCCTCCGTGAAGCGCACTTCGATGACGCTCACGCCGGCGTCCGCGTGGCCATTCGGCTGCGGAGAAGCTGACTGCAGGCTCGCGTGCGCTGACGCGGCGGGGAGCAAGAAGAGCACAAGGAAAAGAGGGAGGAGGGCGCGCGTGGTCACGAGCAAGATCGGAAACCGGGGGGGCTTGCCCCCCGGAGGTACACTTGACGGGTGCGCGAGCGCTCGCATCCTACAGCATCAGCCTCGGCGACGCGTGGCCATCGCGAGGGCGACGGCGCCAAGCGCCACGAGGCCCACGCTGGCCTCGAAACCGGGGGCGGGCTTGGGGGAAGCCGTAGTGACGACCGTCGAGGGCGTCTCGGCCTGCGCCTTGATCTTCGCATTCAGCGCCGCGACCTGCTCCTGCAGTGTCTTCACGTCGCTCTGGAGCTTCGCGACGGTGGCCGAGTCGTCACGCGGCGCCTTGAGTGGGGGGAAGTACGTCTCGCTGATGTCCTCGATGGCGTGCGCGCTGGGGATCTCCACGCCGTTTGGGCCCAGGTCGGACCCGTTGATCGTCCCCTGAAGGTGCAGGGTGTAGATGCCAGGTTGCGTGAGCGTGATCATGGCAGTGTAGTGGCCGTGCTGACCGGACACGGGGCCGAAGTCCTTGAACTCCCACTCGGTGCCCTCGCCGTAGTGCATGGCGGCTTGGACCGTGTTCTGCGTGACGCCATCGATGAGCGCACCAGTGGCGTTGTCGCTGATGGTGATGTCCAGGCCAAGGATCGTCATGGTCACGGCGGGCTCGTTGAGGAAGCCCCAGACGATCTTGATCTTGCCATCAGGCGAGTACCCTGCCTTGTGCGCGGCCGCTGAACCACAGACGGAAAGCGCGAGCGCAAGCGTGACGAGGATGAGGAGCGGGGTTCTGAGTTTCATGCCGGAGGACCTCCACGAGACTTTAACACGCATCGAACATTAGGGCGGGCTTAAGCGTTGTGGGAGCGCCGGCCCCGGGGCGCAAATCCGAGGGGAAAGGTTTCGCCTGTGGCATGCATTGGGGCCAGGCGCGCGTTCCGACCACGCCAAGACTCCAAGAACCCAAGACGCCAAGCCAGCAGACGACAAGCTTGGCGTCGCTTCTTCGATGGTCGCTTGGCTTCTTTGCGTCTTGGGGTCTTAGCGTGGAGGTTGGAAGAAGACATCGAGGGGATCCGTTCGATCCTATGGGACGAATTGCGCCCCGGGGCCGGGAGCGCCGTGGTTGATATAGAACGACACGCCAGCCGCAAGTCCGGCGGGCCGCTGGCGTCACTATCCTCGCTTTCTGCGTGCGCCCGTCGGTGGCCGACCGCGCGGCGCCGTCTTTGTCTCGTGCCCATGCCGGGGGTCATCTGTATGGGCGAGTGGTGTGGTGCCTCCGTCCCACGCATCCGTGTACACGAAGTTCACGAGGAGCGCCTCACGCGTTCCGCGAAGCGCATCGCCGAACGCGCACACACGCGATGCGGCTCCCTCGACGACGAAGAGCTCCACGCACGCCTCGCCCGAATGGCCATGCATCATGCCGCGCACGACGTCCGAATAGGTGTGCCTGATATCAGAGAAGCGACGCTCCATGCCGTGCGGGTAAACGAGCGTCACGGCAGCGTGGCGATGGCCGGTGGCTTCTCCTGGTGCAGCGTTCGTCGCGATGAAGTCGCGCACGCACGCCCGCACGAGTTCGCTTCGCCCCGCGAAGCCGCGCTGTTGGATGAGCTTGTCTGCCCGCGCGAGGAGCGGGTCTGGCAGCGAGATGCTGACGACGGCCATAGGCGGCCATGATTGTGAATGTTCTAAGTCTTTCTATGAAATCACAACCAGTGTTGCAAATTTTCATAAGAAATCGGAAACCACTATGAGCGACGCGTGCTTGGCGACCCCATGCGCCTGCCCTCGCTTGCGCTCGCGGGTCTCATCGTAGCGGCGGCACTGGCGGGTTGCGCCTCCCCCGCGACGACCAACGCGTCCAGCCCCAGCGTCATGGCGTCTTTCTACCCGCTACAGTACCTCACCCAGCGCATCGCAGGGCCCGCTGGCCAGCTCGTCGGCGTCATCGTTCCGCCAGGCGCGGAGCCGCACGACTACGACCTCAAGCCTAGTGACCAAGCGAAGGTGGCGAACGCTAAGCTCATCGTGCTCCAAGGCGCGGGGTTGGAAGCGTTCCACGACAAGCTCGGCGGGGGCGACCGCATCGTCGTCGCGACCGCTGGTATCGCACTTCGAAGCTCGACGGACCCAAGCGAGCCTGGCAGCGACCCGCACACGTGGGTCAGCCCCGTCACGGCCATGGCGGAAGCACGCACCATCGAGGCTGCCCTCGAGAGAGCCGACCCCGCGAACAAGACCGGCTACCAGGACGGGCTCGCGTCCCTGCTTTCCGACCTGCGCAGCGTTGACGCGGCGTACCGTGGCGCGCTTGTTGGGCAATGCGCGAAGCCCAAGATCATCACGACGCACGCGGCGTTCGGTTACCTCGCAAGCGAGTACGGCTTCACGCAGTTCGCCATCAGCGGCCTTTCGCCAGACGCCGAGCCAAGCGCAGCCAAGATCCGCGAGACGGCGGACCTCGCGCGGCGAGAGAACATCACGACGATCTTCTTCGAGACCCTAGTGAGCCCAAGCGTCGCCCAGACCATCGCGACGGAGGTGCACGGCAAGACCGACGTCCTCGACCCCATCGAGGGCGTCACGCCCAGGGGCCAAGCCGCGGGCGAGAACTACGTGACCCTCATGCTCAAGAACCTCGACCACTTGCGCGCGGCCATGGAGTGCTCGCCGTGAGCCGCTCCGCAAGTCCGCCAGTCGCGCTCCACGACGTCAGCGTGGCATACGGAAACGAGCGCGCGCTGGAAAGTGCGACGCTCACGATCGAGGCGGGCGACTTCGTGGGCATCGTGGGCCCCAACGGCTCGGGCAAGACGACGCTCCTCAAGGCGATGCTCGGGCTGGTGCCAACGCAAGCGGGCCACGTGGTGCTCTACGGCATGCCACTTGCGCGCTTCCGCGATTGGCCACGCGTCGGCTACGTGCCACAGAACGCCAGCCAAGTCGAGGCCCGCTTCCCCGCGACGGCGCTCGAGGTCGTTCTCCTGGGTCGCGTCGCACGGCGTGGTCTCTTCCGCTGGCTCTCCCGCAGTGACAAAGAGAAGGCGCGCAAGGCCATGGAAGAAGTGGGCGTCGCGCACCTGGCGGACCGGCTCGTGGGGAGCCTGAGCGGCGGCCAGCGCCAACGCGTGCTCCTCGCCAAAGCGCTCGCGGCGGATCCCGACGTCCTCATCCTCGACGAGCCAACGACTGGCGTGGACCCAGAGGCACGTGCGAGCTTCTACGAGCTGCTCGACCACCTCAATCACGACCACGGCCTCACCATCGTGCTGGTGAGCCACGACACGGAGGCCATCGCGCGGAGCGTCCACCGCATCGTGTCCGTGAACCGGCGCATCGTGTTCGACGGCACGCCCTCGCGCTTCGTGGAGACCGAGCGCGAGCACGCAGCGCACTTCGCCCTCACACACGCGGGCGACCCCGCACGGCAGACTGATATTGGGGGCCACTAGCGTGTTTCCGAGGTGGTTGGTGTCTTGGAGTCTTCGTGTCTTGGCGTGTGTGGCGCCAAGACCCACAAAGGCCCCAAGACTCCAAGACTCCAACGGAGGAAGATAGCATGGTACTCCCCGGACCTACCGAGGTCTTCGGCTACGACTTCATGGTCCGCGCGCTCGTCGCTGGCCTCGTCGTCGCGCTCGTCGCGGCCATCCTTGGCGTCTTCAACGTGCTCCGCGGCATGGCGCTCGTGAGCGACGGGCTTGCGCACGTGAGCCTTGCGGGCGTCGCCATCGGCCTCGTCGCTGGCCTCTACCCATTGTGGGCTGGCCTCGCGGCGGCCATCCTCGGCGGGTTCGCCATCCAGTTCCTCCGCGAGCGCAGCCTAGTGAAGAGCGACACCGCCATCGGCATCGTGTTCAGCGCCGGGCTCGCCATCGGCATCGCGCTCATCTCGCGAGGCGGGGGGCTCAATGTGAACGTTGGCAACTACCTCTTCGGAAGCATCCTCGCCGTGACGCGCGCGGACCTGTTGACCGTCGCTATCGCCGGCGCCGTGCTCATCGTCGCGCTGGTCGTCTTCTACAAGGAGTTGCTCTACCTCGCGTTCAACGAGGACGCCGCGCGCGTGAGCGGCTTGCCAGTGACCGCGCTGAACTCGGCGTTCACCGTCCTCACCGCCATCACGGTCGTGCTCTCAGCGCGCGTGGTCGGCGTCCTCCTCGTGAGCGCGCTCATGATCGTGCCCGCCGCGAGCGGCCTGCAACTCGCACGGAGCTTCCGCGGAGCGCTGGCCATCAGCGTCCTCCTCGGTATGGTGAGCGTCATCGTGGGCCTCTACGCGAGCTTCGTGTACGACGTCGCCAGTGGTGCCGCCATCGCGTTGGCGAGCACGGCCGTCTTCCTCGTGAGTGCGGGGCTGCGTGTGGTGCTCGCCAGGACATGACGACGGGAGGCCCGTGGGTGCCGGGCCCGGGGCACGTGGCCGTGTCGGGGACCGGGACATCAAGTTCCTTCGCGCACTTCGCGGCTTCGCGTACGAGAAGAGCGGCGGGGGAGTACCCCCGCCCGTGCCCCCAGGGCCGCGCCATGCAAAGCCCTGAAGCGGGGCGCACGCGTTTGCCAGACCGATGCTCGTCTTCCTGGCGAATGGCGCCGTGGACACCGCGGCAGCACCCTACAGCAGCGCGACGTCCGTCATCGTCGCCATCCTCGCGACCACGCTCTCCGTCCTCGCCTTCCGTGCGGCGAGCAAGCGCGGCAACCCGGGACTGCGCTGGGTGGGAAGCGCGTTCGTCGTCTTCGCCATCAAGAACCTGTTCAGCGCCTACAATGTCACCACGCACTTCGTGGCGCACGACGACATCGAACTTGGCTTGTCCATCGGCGACCTCATCATCCTCATCCTGCTCTTCATGCCGTTGCTCCACCGCAAGCGCCGAGGCTGAGGCATGGCGGAGGCCGCACGGGAAGGCACGATCCGCAAGGCCGTTCACGATGCGGTCCGCAAGTACCCCGGCATCCACGTGCGCGGCCTCGAGCGGCAGATCGGGGAAAGCGCGCCGCTCGTGCAGTATCATCTCAAGCGACTGGAAGAGGAGGGTTTCGTGGTCTCTCGCGAGCAGGGAGGCTACACGCGCTACTACACCACGCGCAAGGCGAAGAGCGCTCGCGTGACGGAACGCGACCTTCCCCTCGTAGGATTGCTCCGCGAAGAAGTGCCGCTGCACATCGTGCTCCTTCTTCTCGACGAGGGCCCGCGCACGCATGGCGAGCTCGTAGAGAAGCTCGGCATGGCCAAGAGCACCGTGAGCTATCACTTGGCGAAACTGGCACAAGAGGGCATCGTGGGCCGCGAGAAAGGCTCGCCCCGCATCACCCTAATCGATCGGGGGCGGATCTACAAGCTGCTCCTAGCGTACACGCCAACGCCGGACCTGCTGGACTCCTTCGCGTCGCTTTGGGAAGACCTCTACGGCTGAGACCGAACCTTTTTCGGGGTCAGGCGGTTCCCGGTCGCATGGACTATCCCGCGCCTGTCGCGCGTCTCCTCCAACAAGTGGGCGCGGACCTTGGCGACGAGGTCGAAGTCACGGGCGCCGATGGCCGCTCCTGGCGCGGGCTCGTCATGGAGCACCACGCCTTCAGCGCGCCCGACGTCCTGACGCTGAAACTTGGCAGTGGCTACAACGTCGGCGTCATCGTCACGGGCGACACGCGCCTTGCACTCGCCCGCAAGGTGCCTCCCCGCACGCGCGCGCCCAAGGCCCCACTACGCTCCGAAGGGAAGCCAAGGGTCTCCATCCTCGCGACGGGAGGCACCATCGCGAGCTACGTGGACTACCGCACGGGCGCCGTGACGCCCGTCACGACCCCCGAAGAACTGGCAGCGGCCGTGCCCGAGATCCTGCACACGGCGGACCTCAGGACCCGCATCGTCTTCTCGATGTTCAGCGAGGACCTCCAGCCTGAGCACTGGCAGCGCTTGGCGCGCGAGGTCAAGGTCGAGTTCGATTCGGGCGCCCGCGGCGTCGTCGTGACGCACGGCACGGACACGCTCCAATTCACGGCGGCCGCGCTCTCCTTCTTCCTTCACGACCTGCCAGGTCCGGTCGTCATCGTGGGCGCGCAGCGAAGCAGCGATCGCCCATCGAGCGACGCGAGCACGAACCTGCACGCTGCCGTAGCGGTGGCCGCGCGCACTGACCTCGGCGAGGTCGTCGTCGTCATGCACGCGGGCACGAGCGACGGCATCGACCACATCCACCGTGGCACGCGCGTCCGCAAGATGCACACGAGCCGCCGCGACGCGTTCCAAAGCATCAACACTCGCCCGCTGGGCACGGTCGAAGTGCCTCCTGGCGGCGGCGTCCCAAAGGTCACGCTCACCGAGCCCCACCGACCCAAGGCCGCGGGCCCCGTCCGCGTGGATGACGCGCTCAACGAGCGCGTCGCCATGATCCAGAGCTACCCAGGATTGTGGCCCGACCACATCGAGAGCGTCGTGCTCGACGGCGTCGTCCTCGTGGGCACTGGGCTTGGCCACGTCGCCGCGCGCACGTTCCCCGCGCTCGAGAAGCTGCACAAGGAAGGCAAGTTCGTATTCATGACGAGCCAATGCTTGAACGGCCGCGTGAACATGAACGTGTACTCGACGGGACGCGACCTCCAACGGCTCGGCGTCATCCCATGCGAGGACATGCTGCCCGAGGTCGCGTACGTGAAGGCCATGTGGGCGCTCGCGCACGGCAAGACGCGAGACGAGGTCATCCGGCTCTTCACGACGCCACTTGCAGGCGAGATAGAAGCGCGATCGCCGGTGGATGCATTCCCAATGGAGGGCTCAGCGTGAGTCCGCAGATCACCACGGAGACGCGGAGGCCGGAGGATCGATTGGGCAGCGTCAGCCAGACCGAGGGAGAGACGGAGTGGCAGACCTCTCCGTCTCTCTTGTCCCCCGATCACCGTTCGTCAGCTCCGTTCTCCGTGTCTCCGTGGTGCCAGGCGCGGTGCGGGGTGAGTGGATGACGCTCGACTACGCCGCCCTCGGCTTCAAGGCTGGCCTGGAGATCCACCAGCAGCTCGACACGCGCAAGCTCTTCTGTCGCTGCCCCTCGCGGCTCGACGAGACGGAAGCCGCGGACGTCACGTTCCTGCGCGCGCTCAAGCCCACCGCGAGCGAGCTTGGCGAAGTTGACCGCTCAGCCGTAGAGGAAGCGCGCAAGTCCCTCATCTTCGAGTACGTCGGCTCGCGCGATAGCACATGCCTCGTCGAGATGGACGAGGAGCCGCCCCACAGCATCACGCCCGAAGCGCTCGACGTCGCGCTCCAAGTCGCGCTCCTCCTCAAGACGAGGCCCGTGGCCGAGTTGCACATCATGCGCAAGATCGTGGTGGACGGGTCCAACACGGGCGGCTTCCAGCGCACGGCGCTCCTGGCGACCGACGGCGTCGTAGAGGCCGAAGGCGGCGCGTCCCGCATCGCGACCCTTTGCCTGGAAGAGGACAGCGCGCGTCGGCTCGACCGCGTCGGCAACCTCCAACGCTATCGTCTCGACCGCCTCGGCATCCCGCTCGTGGAGATCGCCACCGAGCCCGACCTCAAGGGCCCCCAGCACGCGCGCGAAGTGGCAGAAGCCATCGGCATGGCGCTACGGGCCACTGGCCGCGTGAAGCGTGGCATCGGCACCATCCGGCAGGATCTCAACGTCAGCATCCGCGAGGGAGCGCGCGTCGAGATCAAGGGCGTGCAGGAGCTGCGTCTCATCGCACCCGCCGTCGAGTGGGAAGTCGCCCGGCAGATCCACCTGCTCGACATCAAGAAGAAGCTGCTTGAGCGCGGCGCGAAGCTTTCGGACTACGCCGCGCGTCCCATCATCGACGTGAGCGACGTGTTCACGCTCACCGAGGCCAAGATGGTGAAGGGCCACACGGTGTTCGCCGTGGCGCTCCCGCATCTGGCAGGGCTCATCGGGAAGAAGGGCCCAAACGAGGGCAAGGACGCCGCCCCGCCGCCCCGCGTGGGCCGCGAGCTGGCAGACTACGCCAAACAGAAGGCCGGCGTCAAGGGAATATTCCACAGCGACGAGCTGCCCGCCTACGGCATCACGGAGGCCGAGGTCGAGGCGGTGCACGCGCGCCTGAGCCTCGGCGGTGACGACGCGTTCGCCTTAGTGGTCGAGAAGAAGGCCGTCGCCGAGGTCGCGCTCCACGGCGTGCTATCGCGCGCGGCGATGCTCCTCGAGGGCGTGCCCGAAGAGACGCGCGACCTCAATGCGGACGCGACGTCCCGCTACCTGCGGCCGCTGCCAGGCGGCGCGCGCATGTACCCCGAGACGGACGTGCCGCCCGTCACGCTGACTGAAGAGCGCCTGCGGGCGCTGTCGTCTGCCCTTCCCGAGATGCCGGCGCAGAAGCTCGCGCGCTTCGCACGACAGTACCCGGACCTCTCTGCAGAGCAAGCCAAGCAGCTCGTTCGAAGCGGCGAAGCGGCGATCTTCGAGCGCCTCGTGGCCGCGTCGGGTCTTCCGCGCGAAGCCGCGCGCGTGCTCATCAACGTCCCAGCCGATATCACTGAGCCAGGACAGCCCCCGCGCGACATTCCTGAGGACGTGGCGATGGACGCGCTCTCGGCGCTCAAGGAAGGCGCCTTTGCGAAGGAAGCGCTGCCACAAGTCGTGAAGCACGTGCTTGTGCACCACGTCAGCGCGCGAGACGCTGCGAAGGCGCTCGGGCTTGGCGGGGTGAGCGAGGACGAGGTGATCCGGGCGATCGATGCCGTCATCGAAGAGAAGCGAGACATCGTCGATCGTCAGAAGGAACGCGCAGCGGGCGCCATCATGGGCCCGATCATGGCCAAGTACCGGGGCCGATTCTCCGGAGACGCCATCTCGAAGCTCGTCCAGGACCGCCTCCGAAAGAAGCTGTCGTGAGCCGCATGGGAAGCCATTCCCCAAGGTGTCACCTTGGGGAAACGGTCAAGTCCAAGTGCTCCGCGCGCCAAAGGGAGGTCGTGGACCGACGCTGGCTCATCGGCGGAATCGTCGCGTCCTTCATGGTGGCCGCAGCATGCCTTGTCGCGCTGGCGTTCCAGCCAACTTCAAGCTGCAGCGCATCGGCATCGTCAGACGGCACCCGGACGCCCTCGACGTGCACCTTTGCACCACGCGCGCTCGACGTCATCCTCGGTTGGACCATGCTATCCGCTCTGGGTTTGGGCATCGTGGGCGGGTTCGCGCTCATCGCGAACCCAAGGCGGGGGTCACCCGAGCGCGCAAAGTCGCTCCGCATCGGCGCCCTTCTGATGGGCACGCTTCTCCTCATTCCCACTGGGCTTGGTTTGGCGGTCTGGACCACCGCGCTTCCCAACGTCCACTTCGAGCACATGAATGCGGACGGCACCATCGACTGTGGCCAGCCTTCCGTCTACTCCTATGGCCAGGCCCCACCCTCCAGATCCATCTGCGTTCAAGCCAGCGGAGTCGTCAGCACGGTACTGCTCCTCGCCGCGAGCGTCCTGCTTGTCGTGTATTATCCCGTGCCGCGGCGCGGACTCCTCGTGGGAAGCGCGATCCTCGGGCTCATGGCCCTCGCTGTCATCTACGGGGACGACTGGTTCGGCGGCCACCCGAACGCGCAGTCAGACGCACGAGATATCGTTGTGCTTGAACTGCTGCTCATCGGCCTGGCGCTGCTTGGGTTTCGCGACTCCCCCGCGCAAGTGAGCGTTACGGTCGCGTGACCGCCGCCACTCCCGCCGCTGGCCCGAGGTCGGGCGCCTTCTGGCCAGTCACGGCGTTCACGTAGCCCTCGCTTGTTGGCACGAATGGCACGAGGAGCCACTCTGCGGGGCCGGCCACCGCGGGCGAAACATCCGCGTGGGGGAACGCCTCACGAAGATCGCGCAGAACGGCCGCGGTGGGCTCAGGCGCGGGCAAGAACGTCACCGAGCGCGGCGCATCAAGGAAGAACGAGGGCGCTTGCTCGCGGGCAGCTCGCAGCACTTCGTCGCCTTGCATCACTTCTGGCTTGTGCGTGAGCGCGTTCACGAGCACCTCGCGCTCGCCGCTCGCGTCGCGCACGGGCACGATCCAGTGGGGGACGAACACGATGCGGCGCAGGGTCGAGAGGCCTTGGCCCGTGTCGAGCACGCGCGAGAGGTCGGGGGAGAGTGCGGGCGCGGGCGCGATGACGCGGCCCTCAGCGCGTGGGCCCGCTGGCTCAGATAGCAATTTGGTGGCGATGGCGAGGCGGAGGCGCTGTGTCTTCCATGCGCGCAGCGCTGTCCATTCGTGCGGCGGCAGGTCACGCGCGTCGAGGATGCGTTCCAGCCGCTGTGCTTCCTCGGCGAGGAGGCTGCGCTCTTCGAGAGTGTTGGCGCACACGGCGTCACGCAGCATCGTGTTGATGCGCGCTTCGAACCGGCGGCCAGCTTCGGTGCGGGCGAACGAACCGACGCTGAGCGACTCGATGAGCAGCACGGCGCGCCGGACGGCCGCGCTCTCGCCGCGCACACGGAGAGCATGCGCTCGTCTGGGGAATGCGAGGCAGACGCGGTCCGCCCGCACCTGTCCGCCGTCGTCAGGGAGCGTGATGGCCAGCGTCGTGCCGCCCCGCGGCTCGCACGTAGCGCCCGCTTCCGCGAGGGCAGCCGCGAGGTCCTCGCGTGTGACATCGAGCCCTATGCGCGCGGTGGCCGGGCGCCAGGAGAACGCGGCTTCGAGCGCGAGTTGCCCAGCCAGGCCGAACCCTCCCGCGTAGTTGGCGGGGACGGCGCGCCAGTCCAATGGCGAGCGCAGCAGCGGTGGAGCGCGGCCAGTCGTCCAGGCGGCACGGTCGAGTGCGTCCGAGCGCCAACCTGCGAGAAGCGGCACCGCGAGGGCGACGATCACGAGCAGGACGAGCCCCAACGTGCCGGGAAGGATGAGGAGTGGCCGTGTCGGGGCGCCAAGGGGACCAAGCACGTGGCCGGCGATGATCAGGACGAGGGCGAGCGTGGCGAGGAATGAGGCGATGCGCCAATGCCCCGTGCGCGTGATGACGAGCGCGACGCTGCCAAGCGGGAACGCCACGAGGAGGAGCACGAACGCGTTGACGCGCCCGTCAAGGAGCGTCGCGAACAGACCGCTCGTTGCCCACAGCGCGAGGACCCCGCCGACGAGGGCGACCACGCGGTGCCTCGCGGCGAGGCGTTCCTCCTGGGGAAGCGGCATGCTTCGCACTCGGGGAGAGGGGACTTAATCGTTTGGAAAGCGATGCGCTCGTGGGCGAGCACAGCAAGACTCGTTCGCGGCACGCTCCGCGGACACGGTCCCGCCCCGTGTGCTGCGTCGGGTGCTCTCGGAACGCGCGCTTGGCGATCCGCACCGACTGGCTTGACCCACAACGAGCCGCCCGAGCCGACCGGGATACGAGACAAGCCCCACCCGAACCCAGCCCTTAATAACTCCCAGAATGATGCTTTCGGACGGGAGTGCATAGAGTGCTGGATCTCGACCACCTCATCGGGAACGCTGTCTCGAAGATCTTCACGTGGAGCGCGCGCCGAGCGAAGGTCGTGCTCGCGTTCTACCTTGTGGTCACGCTCGTGTTCGCATATGGTCTCACGGGCATCCAGGTCCGATCGACCGACTATGACCTCATGCCAGACGATCACCCCTCAGCGACTGCGAACTACCGCGCGCTCACTGAGCTCCCTGGGTTCCGGAACGCCGACACGCTGTGGATCGAGGTCTCGCAGGCCGCCCAGAAGTGCGACCAGAGCGGTCAAGGCTGCACGGTGTGCGATCCAAACGCCCTCGACGCGAGCGGAGAACGCGACCCCAACTGTCACCGCGACAACATCACGAGCGAGCGCTCCATCCGCGCGGCGGAAGAAGCGACGAAGTTCATCCAAGAAAAGATGACGGACCCCGTGACGGGAAAGGCGCAGATGCCCTACGTGATCACGCTTCCCTACCTCGTGAAACTCATCAACTACACCGCGAGCGGCGTTCCCAACCCGTCGTGCTCCATCGGCGCGATCCCGGCCGCGCCGCCAGGTGGCATCCCGATCGACCAGTGCAAACCCCTCAAGGAGCCCGACGCCTCCGCCTTCGCGCTGCCCGACGATTCGGCCATGTTCGCCCGCGACTACCAAGTCCTCTTCGCCGCGGCACAAGACGTCGTCCAAGCGCAGACGAACGAGAACTTCACGGGCGCGATCCTGGTGTTCATCTACGACCTGAACATCACGAAGGAAGGCCCCGAGAAGGTCGTGCCAGTCGCGACGAAGTTCGTTCACGCCGCGCAGGAATGGCGCGACGTGGGCTGCCCCGCTCTTCAGCAAAAGAACATCCTTGGCAACGGGCCCGCCTTCAACTGTGATCACACCTACATCCTGGGCCAATCGATCAACGGGCACATGACGGAGCTGGCGCAAAGCGACTTCCAGACGTGGGGCCCCATCGTCTTCATCGTCACGTTCCTCGTGCTCGTCGTCGCGTTCACCGACGTGCCGTCGATGCTGATCGCGTTCGTCTCGTTCTGCATGGGCCTCGTGTGGACGTACGGCCTGATGGGCTACTTGCACATCCCACTCACGTTCTTCGGCCTCCTCATCGTACCGATCACGATGGGCGTGGGCAAAGAGTACGCCATCTACGTCACGAACCAGTACATGGAGTACAGCGCGTCCGACCGCAGCAAGGAAGTCGTCTGGGCAATGGTGGGGCGCCGCGCTGGCGCAGCCCTCGCCATCGCGAGCATAACGAGCGTGGCCGGCCTCCTCGCGATGTTCCTCGCAGGCTTCCACATCATGCGCGACCTCGCGCTCCTGACGGTCTTCTCGTTCAGTGCGCTCTTCCTCCTCTCCATCACGTTCATCCCCGCAGCCCAGTCGGTCCGCAAGACGAAGGCCAAGGTCAAGCCATTCAAGCCATCCATCCTGATGGGCGGCGTCTGCAAGGCCATCACGAAGAACCGCGTCGCGACCATCGCCTTCGTCGTCATCGTCACGGGCGCGCTAGCCTACGAGAGCACGAAGATCGAGGAGTACTTCGGGATCTCGGGCGGCTTCAAGGACGGAGACTACGTCGAGGAGAGCTATCGCTTCTACAACCAAGCGCTCGGTGGCTCCGGCACGGAGCTCGTCGTGTTCGAATCGAAGGAGCCCGGCGGCATCGCCGACCCTGCGACACTCAAATACATCGCGTCCCTGGACCAATCGTTCTTAAGGGACAGCAAACACGTGCCAAAGTCATCCAACATCGCGTCGCTCATGTTGGGCCTACGCACGTACTACGATCTCAAAGCTGGCCTCTACAACCCTGCGATCGCCTATGAGAAGCAGCCAGGCGCGGATCCATATGTGAACATCCCCATGGACAAGGCGCGCGTCGCGGCAGATATCAAATACATGTACACGAACCCGATCTGGTCACCCCTAGTAGCGATCTTCGTGTCGCCGGACTCCAACTTCGCCGTCACGCATGTGTTCTACAAGATCGGGAACGAGGACTACGCGAGCCTCAAGGACGATTGGAACAACCTCAATTGCGACGTCGGCAATACCCCCACCGGCTACGCCTGCGCGAACGCACCCACCATGCAGCGTCCCTCGACGCTGCGCTCCGTGGACCTCGTGGGCACGCAGGACACGTTCTACCTCTTCGTCGAGTACGGAATGCCGTGGCTAGACTACGTGGGCTACATCGCGACGTTCCTCACGCTCATCATCGCCATCGCCGTGCTGGGCCGTCCCGAACAATTCCTCGGGCTCCTCCCTGGTGGCGCCGTCGCATTCGCAGCAGTCTCAGGCTACATCACCCACGCGCAGTTGCCGCTCTACGTGGGCGGCGCGGCGGTGCTCAGCATCGCCATTCTCGTCTTCCTCAAAGCACGCGACACCCTTGCTGTCATGATCCCCATGATCATCGCGAGCGTTTGGTGGCTGGGAGCCTTGCCGCTCTTCGACATCAAGGCCAGCATGACGCTCATGCTGCCCACCGTGATGCTGATCAGCGTCGGTTCGGACTACGCCATCCAGTACGTGTGGAACTACCGCGAGGTCGGAAGCATGGAGGAAGTGTACCGCACGACTGGCAAGGCCAACTTGTACGTGGTCATCGCCACGGTCGTCGCGTTCCTCCTCTTCGTCCCCATGAAGCTCGTCCTGTCGAGCCAAGGCGCCCTCGCGGCGGCACTCGCCATCGTGAGCATCTTCCTGAGCACGACCATCCTCGTGCCGCTCTTCTACCCGCCGCCCGAAGCGAGCGCGGTCGTCGTGGCGCGCGAAGTCCAATCAGAAGCGCAGACCGTCGTCCCCGTGGCGCGGTAGGGCTCAAATACGGGAAGCGGAATCCGACGTCTGCCAACTGGGGTGGTAGATCAGTTGGGATCGCGCATCCGCAGATGCGCGAGAGGACGCGTCCGCAGACGCGTCCGGAGATCGCATGACTGAAGATCATGACTCCGACGCGTGCCTCCGGGCACCGGCGCGCTGAAGCGCGCCTCGCGTCGTCGCCGCTCGCTTCGCTCGCGGGGTCGCCGGTTCGAACCCGGCTCACCGTGGTCGGAAGCCTTTCGAGGCTTCCCCGCATTCGCCAAACGCCAACTGGGGTGGTAGATCAGTTGGGAGATCGCATGACTGAAGATCATGAGGTCGCCGGTTCGAGCCCGGCTCACCCCACTCATACAGAACAAACGGATTTGGTTGGCGAAAGGCCAAATACATACTCGGCCGCGAGTTTTCGACTCGCGGTTCGATGAGTGGCCTGCCTACGCGCGTCGCAATGGTCTTCCCGTCCGCGGGAAACGTGACGAGTCGTGTCAAGCATCTCTACGAAGACAGACGCTGAAGTGTGGGAACGCATCGAGCGGATCCTCGAGACGATCCCCCTGCGTGAGAACCGAGACGTCGTGCGAACGTGGCTGCAAGAGCGCCAAGCCGTCGGGCTTCGCTCAAGCACGCTGACGATTCACGCGAACTGCCTGCGCGGCTTCTGCGTGCACATCGGCATGCGGAACTTGCAGGCGTCGACGAGGATCGACGTCATCAGCTACGTGAACAACGCGAAGAGCATGCGCCTCTTCCGGAGCCGCAAGGTGGATGGCTCGACGACGGACACGGAGCAACCGATCCTGCTTGCGCCTCGCACGCTCGCGCAGCGCAAGGAAGTCCTGAAGCCGTTCTTCCGGTGGATGCGGGGCACGGACGACCAGGACCCGCCCGAGACGAAAGGCCTCAAGGTGAAGCGGAGCGAGGACCACATTCCGACGGACGCGCTCATCACGCGCGCGGACCTCGCGCGGCTCCTGCTTGCGCATGTGGGCGTGCAGGACAAGGCGGAGATCGCGGTCTTGTACGAGAGTGGGTTCCGCGCGGGCGAATTCTGCGCGTTGAACGTGGGCAGCGTCGTCTTCGAGGAACTCGAAGGCGGCATCTGGAGCGCCGTCCTCACGCTCTCCAAGGGCGTGCGTGGACTCAAGACGGGCGCGCGGCGCATCCGGGTCTTCGACTGCGTGGACTACCTCAAGGCGTGGATCGACCAGCACCCCAAGAAGAACGAGCCATTGGCGCCGTTGTGGTTCTCGTGGAGCCGCCGCGCGCCCGGCACGCGGCTGAGCCCCAACTCGCTCCTCGTGTGGTGCTACCGCGCCGGTAAGAAGTCGGGCCTGAAGAAGGACTGCAACCCGCACGTCTGGCGTCACAGCGCGGTGACGGAGCGCGCGAAGCTGGGCTGAACTCTCGTGGGCAAGCACTCGGGGCCCGCACTCTCGCAGCTCATCTGCCGGTACTGCGAGCACCGGAACCCGCACACGACGACGTTCTGCCAGCGGTGCCGCCGGCCGATCTCGCCGGATGCGGAGAAGGATATTCAGGATCGCAAGAAGCAGGAGGTCCTCGCCGAGACGAAGGCGATGCTCGCGGCGCTGGGCATCGGTGGCAGTTACGCCGGCGGCTCAATTGTGTCGCCTGGCGCCGTCGGAAGGCGTTGACGCGTTGGAGGTCTGAGGGCTTCAAGGATGAATGCAAATCCGACGAGGATCTGCGTGGCGATGCCGATGAGCATTGGGAGGCCAAGCCGCGTCGCCCAAACGGAAATCGGGACGAGGAATAGCAAGGTGGGACTCCACCAGAGGACTCTCCGCATGTCGGCTGTCGCACGGTAGATGTGAATCGACCAGGCAACAACACCTGCGACAAGCAGGACTGCGTAGAGGAGCACTTCTACCCGCGAGGATGCAAGGATTTCGGCGGTTGGCGCAGAGGCAAGCTGTCCGCGGACGACCATCTTCAGCATCCACTCGGCGGGGATCGCGACCGCGAATGCCGGAAGAAGTCCACTTGCGACCTGTGCGCCGCGCCACCGCAATTCAATAGCCGCCAATGGCAGGAATAGTGCGCTCCAAGCGCCGCTTGCAATGCCAATGACGCCGACAAGCAGGAGGAACGACCAGGCCGGAGCGTCGTAACCCTGTGGTCGAACCCATGCAACCGCGCCGCTCAGACTTATTGCAAGCAAGGTGAGCGCGAGGGCTCGGCGCGGGCTCACGTACAGATGTCGTCGAGGAGATGCATAAGGTCTTTCGTGGCGGTTTGGAGGGCAGGGTCGTATCGGCGCTGGTTGGGGCGCATGTTCTTTGAGCTGGAGTCTTAGGCGCCGCGCTTGTCGCGCGAACGACGGCGCTTCGTGAACGAGACGGCCCGGGCCGTCGCGCGTCATGCTTGCCGAGGCAGTCGCCGTAGGCGACGGCCTTCGTGACAATGACGTGCTCGGCGATGGCGGACCCAGTTCGGCGACCATGCGCCGCGCCACTTCGCGATGCGTCGCGTCGGATATCCCGCGGGGCCGCCTCCGAGGAGATCCTGCGTCATGCGCTCCTTGGCGCTCATCGCCCGCGCGGTCTCCGCGAACCGGAGGAGCCACTTTAGCAAGACAATTGAGTTCGGATAGTGGAGGCGGCGCGAGGGCGGCTCGATGGCGAGCCGCCTCGCGGCAGTGGCGACGCTTTCGCGTTTGATATCTGGCTTCTTTGCGGTGCGCAAGACGGCCTCCGTCAAACGAGAGTCTCCTGTCGCGGCGAGGATCGCGAGGCTCTCTTTCGGGTGAAGCGTCGGGAGCGTGCGCTTGCTTTGGTCGGGGTCATCCTTGGCCCAGGTCGGGAAGAGAAGGGTGGTCTTGCCAACGTCCTCCGGATCGTAGTCGCGCCAGATGATCGTAGGCGAGGGGCGCGGCGGCCGCTTCGTGAGCTTGGGCGAAACGACGGGGATCGCGTATGGAGGGTCGAAGTCGAGCGCGTGCCTCACCGGGAGACATGCGTACGCCAACTTGCGGACGCCAAGTTCAGGGCTTGGAAAAGTGAGTCTTTCAATACGGCTCAAGAAATGAGTCTCTTATCAGGGGATTTCACGGCGCGATTTGCCTTCGATTAAGGCCCAACCTTAAGCCTTCTATCGACTGCATAGGGGTGAGTGTGAAGTGCATGCCCAGCCGAAGTCGTAGCGCTCGCAAGGTCGGGGTCGGTCGGGTGGCCCGGTCAAGCCGGGCAGTCGTCGAGGCTCCGCGACTCTCGAACGTCAAGGTGTTTCGCCCAACGTTGGCGCCGAAGGCGGCAGCTGACGAAGTCCCTCCAGGTTGGGTCCCGTTTCGGTCCCCGAAGCTTTCGCCGGCGCGTCGGGCGTACGTGGACGAGACGGCTCGGGCGGTCGCTCGTCTCTTCGATTAACCGAAGTACCACGCGACGAATTCTCGTAGGCCGCGCGTGCCCTCGCGGCCGAGCTCGTCCGCGTTCTTTCCGTCGTCGATCTTTTCGATGAGCGCACGGCAGCGCGCCTGGTGCTTCTTCTCGATGTCTTCGGTGGAAAGTTCGAGGTCCGCGGCGTCGATCTTGGCATTGAAGCCTTGCTTGATGACGATGTCCGTGTAACCAGCCGCTCGTGCGACGCACAGCAGCGGCTGGCGGCGGCGCAGCTGGATGAGGTATTTGCTCAGCACGATATGGGGCTCGGTCTCAGCGATAAAGCGGTCGATGCCGCGACCACGAAGCGAATAAGGCGGCCATTGGACGCCTTCGCTCGCCAGGTAGTACTTCGCGAGCGTGATGCTTGTCCGGTGATTCGCGTTCGGGAACGGGTGCGTGAGGATGGTGGTGCTCATCATTCGCGAAGCAACGTCCAACTTCGAGCCCGACCAATCGTATCCGAGGAGGACGCGGCGAAGCTTGTCAACCTCGAGCTTCTTGTACCACCGGAGCGGAGCGCCGGAGGCACGCGTCTCGCGCTCAGCGCTACGGAACGCGTCTAGCGCGATCCTCACTGCCTGCCAGGGAACGGTCCGGTCGTGCGGAATGTTTGCGCGTCGTTGGCGAACGACAGGCTCGCGCGCAGCGACCGCATACAACGTGGAGCCGTCCGGCGCCGTGAGCGTGTAGGCGATGACGAGCTTCCCCTTCTGATCTGCGAGCCGCGCCGCCGCTCGCTCGGCGTCCGCCTCACCGGTGAACAGGCCTTGTAGCGTATGTCGCGCGTTCTGATAGATGGGGTGCGTGTCGAGCGCGTGCACGGGCCCCGACGGGATGGACATGCGAGCACCGCGCGATCACGCTGGTCGGCCATATAGGGGACGGGTATTCGCCCGCAATTCGGAGAGTGGAACCACCTATCCTCGCTTGCAGAAAGGAGTGGCCTGCCGCCGCACTCTGCACAAATCCGGATATCGGGGCTGCTTGCTCACCCCACTCAACCTCGACAGACGGATTTGTTGGGCAAACCATGGTAATGGAAACTCGACGCCGCGAGCGACGGCGCTTCGTGAACGAGACGGCGCGGGCCGTCGCCCGTCTGTTCGACTGATGCCGATAAGACTCACAAGATCGAGTCTTTCTGAAAGACCCAGAAGAATGAGTCTTGCCTGCGTCAGAGCATCGCGCGGAGTCGTTCTTGGAGCGCGTCTATCTCCATCTCCCACGTTTCGAGGAGGACCTTGCCGTCCTTGCAGGCGCTGGTGACGAAACCTTTCGCGGTCGCGTGCTGCGCGCGGACGTCCTCAGCGCGCTCGATCGCGCCCTTGAGGATGTCTTCGCGTTTGGCATTGGCCTGTTTGGCGACGCGGTCAAGCTTCTCGCGGACACGGTCCTGCGGGATCTTCGTGCGACTGAGGGCGAAAAGGTCGTAGAAGTCCTTGATGCGCTCGCGGCCAAAGCCCCCGACGTTCTTCGTGATGGTTAGGATCTTATCCGCTTCGAGGTCGGCGGCGCTCGCGCACTCGACCTTGATATCATGGCGAGGCTGGAGCGTCTTCTGGATGAAGAACTCGACCTTGCGTCGCATTGGATCGAGCGCCGGCAGCTCGTGGTGCTTCACGTTGATCTGCACGCGGATGAGTCGCGCTTGGAACTCGGTGCCGGCGAGGATCGCGGTCTCGTCGAAGGGCGTGGGCAGGTAGCGCGCGAATGCGACGGTCCCCGTGTGCTCGTCGTGACCTTGGGGGATGAGCGAGCCGTACTCGAGGCCGTGGATGGTCGCGGCGCGGCCGTCGGCACGCAGGCGCGCATTGAGATCCACGATCGCGTTCTCGACCGTGTTGGGGTGCGGATATCGGCTGTTGAAGTCGAGGTCGACGCTGATGCGCTGGAACGCGGGCGGAAGATACGTCTGGACGCACGTGCCGCCCTTGAACACGAGAAACTCCAGGTCACGCAGCGCGTCCAGAGTGTCGAGGTGGAGGAGGCTCGCGTAGGCTTCGCGGGGGTTGACCCCGAAGGGGTCGGCCGCCTTCGTGAGCGCGTCGCGCGTCACGTTGGGGGCATCCCACGTCTTCTGGATGAGGGCGCGGGCGGCGGCCTTCTCGTCGGCGTTCAGGAGGACACGCGCCACTTAGCCCACCACCGTGTTGATCGCCTGTTCGAGGGCCTGTTTTTCGCTCGGCTTTAGCGCGCGCGTTGCTTTCAGCGGCCGGGCGAGCTCACGGAGCGGGAGGCGTTCGCGTGCTGCCGCGAGAAGGGTCGGGACCTCGCTTTGCATGCCCTCGGCGGGAGCGACGTTCATGAGCTTCGTGGGGTCGAGGACGGCCTCGTGGAGGCCTTGGACGAGGCAGAGCATGAGTCCGTAGAGCGGGATCTCCTTGAGCTTCCACGCTTCGACGAAGCCGCGTTCGGGCGTCGCGAACCAGACTTCGACGCCGCGCGCGCGGGCGGCGACGACCTCTGGAGGAATGTGCTCGATGCGGCGCACCTGGAGCTGGATGCCGCTCGCGCGTTGGAGCGCGCTCGCGACGTCGAGCTTTCCTTCCGCGGCGCGGACGTTGGCAAGGACATTGGGCGCTTCGAAGTCGATGGGCTGCATGACGCGACGGATCGCGGCGTAACCGCCGATGTACCAATCCTGGCCGTAGCGGCGCGCGAGGAGCACCTGCCACGCTTCGGGCGTCTCGTACCACGTGCCGCCGTCCATCGCGAGTACGCGTAGCGGCTCGACGAAGGGGTGCTCCTCGTCGATGCTCACGACCGTCGTACGACGATCCTCACCAGGCTTCTCGCGAACGACGCCCAAGAGGGCGAGCTCGGCGACGACCTTCGTGATCTGCTGACGTGTCGCGTCGAGGTCGGCCGCGAGCTCCGTCACGGTCCCCGGCCCGCGACGGAGCAGCCGCTCAAGCACGCGCCCCTTGAGGGGGGTCCCGAGGACGGCTGGCAGGTAGGCCACGAGATAGGTTAACTTCACTTACCATAATAGCATTTGTGTTAATTCGACTTGCCCTATTCTGAGGGCGGCGAGATAGTCCTGCAAGTCGGGTGGTTCATAGGAGTTGGAGGACACCGGGCCTCGTTTCGTGCTTCTTGCGAAGCCGAGATGACGCGGGCCTCGCCGAGCCCAGGGGTGTGTAGCGCACGATTTGGTTCAGGTTCCCATCGGTGTTGCTGCCTCCGAAGACGTAGGCGTTCGAGCCATCCCATACCGCACTCGTCCCGTCGCGGCCCGTTGGGAAGGTCGCGTTCATCGTGGTGATCGTGTCAGTGGTGGGGTTGCATTGAGGAGGTGCGGCTTGGTACTCGTCGCGTCACTCACCCAGGAGCAATCCGACGCCGCCGTGGAAGCCCATCGCAAGCCCGAGTGCGAGGATGGTCAGGAGGACGAGCTGGAGCACGTTGCCGTCCTCCTCGGGCTCCACCTTCGCCTTGAGGTACGCAAGTAGGGGGACGATGAGGAAGACCTTGGCGATGAGGAGCCCCGAGTTCCCCAGGGAAGCGACCAAGAAGTGGGGCCCCAGCATCTTCGAGACGTGACCTTCCGTCGTGCCGACGTAGTTCTGCATCCCATCGACGATCTGCCCGAAGAGGACGAGCACGTAGAGCGGGTCCCGAACGAAGCGGATGCGCGGGACCCAAAGGACCGCCACGATGCCAGCCGTCAGTAGCGTGCTGGTCCCGAAGATCCTCCATAGGACGCTCCATCGGATGCCCGCGGGGTCCGCCCAGAGGAGGACTCCCCACCCGCCCCACGTGATCAAGACGGCGAGGATGCCGGCTGCAAGAGTGAGATGCCAATGCCGGACGCCGCCGGATCCACGCTCCTCCCACCGCATGCCGAGGAGGAGGGCTCCCAGCGTGTAGAGGAAGAACACGACGTAGATCAGGGGCGTGATGAAGAAGTACGCCCAGGGAGCGGGAAGCCAGTGGACCTCGATGAGGCCCCTCATGGTGCCGCCAGCGATGATCATGGGGACGAGGCTGTAGGTGAACGCGCGGGTCAGCCGGAAGCCGCGGCGGCGGAGGGAATCAAGGAGATTCCACAGGCTCACGCCGAGGATGAGTGCCCATGTGGTGGTGTCCATCACGTTGTATCCGGGATCCGCGGTCACGCCACCCCGCACGAGCGGCCCGCCCGCGTAGTCGCTCACGATGGGGCCCCAGTAGTACCTCCAGACGATAGGGTAGTAGATCCTCTCGGGCGAGAGCCAAGCGGCGAGCGCCACGACTGCGATCAGGGCGCCCAGCGCGAGGAGCGTGACTTGCGGCGGTCGGAGGCGCGTGTGTGTCGGCTCGATCGCGTCGGTTTCCACGCTGGGTCCCCGCTCGTTGCGGTGCCCCCCACGGCGGAGTTCGCCGCGTGTCTCGTGGAAGGACCGCAGGAGCCATGGGGGAAGCATGCGAGAGAAGCGCTGGATCGATTCCGCTTGCTTGAGCGCCTCTTCCGGATCGTTCGCCGCGAGGGCCAACCATCTGTGCAACTTGACGCGGTTCGACACCTCCTTGTAGAGCCCCACGACCGCGTATCCGACTGCGACGAGACCCACGAGCCAAACGACCGCGCCGTGGTGAAGAGCGTCGAGACCGACGTCGTTGAAGTACCAGGCGATGACCCAGACGCCGACCCCCAGGAGCACGGAGAGCCAGGCGGGCCTCGCTGCGTTGAGCGACGGCGCGATGTTCCGGCGCCTGAGGTTTCCGCCGTAGCGACGAGCGCGACCGAGCAACTTCATCACCGACTTACTCAGGCACGAACGAGACGGGGGCTTCGTCGAACGCGTCCTTGCATCCTGCCGAGCAGAAGTGGTACGTGGCTTCCCTGCGGGTGCTCGACCACCGCGCCGACGCGGGATCGACGCGCATCTTGCAGACGGGGTCGATGGCGCTGGTATTCGTGGCGCGCGGCGTCCTCGCGAGGCCGCGACGCAGGAGGACGGCGAGGAGCGCGACGCCCACGATCACGATCGCCCATGCGAGGATCTGGCCCGCGAGGGATGCGGACCACGCCTCGGCCGCCTTCTCGAGCCGCAGTTGGAAGAGGCCGACCTCCACCAGACCCGGCGTCGGGATCATCGTGTCGGTGAGGCCGAGCACGATCGTGAACGCGCCCATCAGCGTGAACATGATGCCGGCGATGAGGTTCGACGAGTGGATCTCGACGGGCTTGCCCGCCAACCGGAAGCGCAGCAGTTTCCCGCTGAGGATGGAGTCCTTGCGCGTGGCAGAGCGATCCCAGAGCAGGGCCGCGGCAAGCAAGGGAACGACCATGCCGGCCACGTAGGCGACGCCGATGAGCATCGTCGCGAGAACGGACGTCGAGAGCGCGGAGAGGACGATGATCCCCGCAAGCACCGGCGCGCAGCACGAGGTCGCCACACCCGAGAAGACGCCCATCGTGAAGACGCCGGCCGCGTTGGTGCGCTTGAGGTCGATGGGCAGCCGCAGTTGCGGCATGATGGACTTGCCCCACAGGGAGACGAGTCCCAGTAGCACCATGAAGAAGCCGCCGGCGACGAACAGGACGCTGTGCCGCTCGCGGAGGAAGCCGCCCACCGCATTGGCAAGCAGCGTGACCGGGAGGATCACGGCCGCGATCCCGCCCGCGAACACGAGCGTCATCGATAGCACCGCCGTCCGCTTGCGGAACGCGCTCGCGAAATAGGACGGCAACAGCACGCTGAAGCAGCACGGCATGGCCAGCGCGACGATGCCTGCCACGAACGCGACGATGACCGAGACGACGAGGAAGCTCATCCGTGATCGACTCCCGGCGATGGGAGTGCATGGAGCGCTTCGCGCAATCGGTCCTCCTTGATCTTCCCGTAACCAAGGAACGCGCCGTCCACGATGACTGCGGGCGGATAGAGGACGTTGTGCTCGAGTGCGAGGGCCAACCCCTGCTCGGAGGCGAAGTCCACGACCTCGATCGTGATGCCCCGCTGCTCGCGGGCGATCTCATCGAGGATGCGCTTGACGCGGCCACACGGATTGCAGCCTTCTTTCGTCATGAGCAGCACGTGCGTCACCGCGTGTCACCTGCCCATGGCTTGGCTCACGGCTGTGAAGATCTCATTGGGGTCCACGAACATCGTCCCTGGCCCGTAGTCGTGACGCCATCGCACGATCCCGTCGGGATCCACGAGGATGAAGGTGTGGCCCGCCGTCATTCCTGGCATCATGCTGACCTCACGGCCAGTCGTTTCGTAGGCGCGTTGGACGGCGAGATCAGGATCGGAAAGGACCGCGACCTGCGAGACTCCGCTCCCCTGGGCCCACTGGCGCAGACTCGACACCGAGTTCACTTGGATGCTGGCTTGCCGCACGCCAAGGGCGTCGAAGCGCGCGTGGTCCGTGTCCATCGCCTGCGTCTGCTGCGCGCACGGGGCGCACCCGAGCCCCTCGTTGAGGAAGAGGAGCGTCCAGCCGGGGCTCGCGGAGGGGAACGCGAACGTGGAACCGTCCACCGCGTCGGGGAGCGAGAAGCTCGGGGCCGTGCGGCCGTTCCACTTCTCCGCGAGCGACGCACCGCCCGCAGACGATGGCCCCTGCGCCGCGAGATATCCCACGACGACCACAGCGAGCACCACGGTCGCGACGAATGTCCACGTCTTCCAGTTGCGCTCGACGACTTGTGCAGCGCGGTCGCGCGGCGTCGGGTGCACCCTCGCGGCATGTGCGGTGAGGTGGGACTGCGCGACCTCTGCCCCGCATTCGGTGCACTGAGTCATGCTAGAAGCACGGTGCTCTGTGATCCGCTTGCTCATTGAGAGATGAGCCTCCCCTGGGAATTTGGCGCGCGACCGTCGCTACTGTGCATCGAGAACACCATGTGGACGGACACGTCCAAGCGCTTTCCGCTTTCCAAACGTCAACCCTCCCGCGCGGCCTGGGTGTGCAGCGTGCCGACGAGTGCGAGCGCTCCGCCCGCGATGGCCGCCACGGCGCCGATGACGTAGCCGCCCACGATGAGGAGGCTGAGCGCGCCCACGACGATGGCCGCGATGCTCCACGACGCGGTTTGTCGCTTGGTGTGGACGTGGAAGGCCGCGAGGAGGACGATGCGCCCCGCGAAGATCCCGACGATCACCATCCAGAATGGCATCATCAGTCTCCACCCATCGTTGAGGTTGGCATGCACCATGCCGCTCATGCGCAAGTCGTTTCCTCCACTCGCAAGACCCATGAGGAGGGAGCCGACAAGACTGCCCGCAAGGATGAGAATGCCTCCGGTGATGAGACTTAGCAACCCCCAGTTCTGGATCTTGGTGCGCACTATCATGCGATGCACGGTCACAATCCCCCCTTATCAAACCGTTCGTGACGTCACCGTGTGAGAACTAATCTTGTCAAAACGTGTTCAATCGACGTCCAATTATGTTCTTGCCAGTGCAGGACTTGGCGAGGCGCCGCGCGCAGGAGTGACCGGACCCAACTCGTTAAATCATGCAGGCCACGATCCTCCTTGGGCGCGCCTCTTGACCCTTACATCGTTCAGCATCTGGATCGTCAGTATGGTGGCGGTCGTGAGTCTCACGCTCACGATCCTCACTTGGAGGGCCGCCGAGCGGACGGGCCAACGGAAGGTCCGATTCATCGCGGCCGCGTTCGGCGTGCACTTCATGAAGAGCACACTGGTCGCCATTCTCCTTTCCACGAACAGCTTGGCACACGAAGCCATTGAGATCATGGAAGCCATCTTCGACCTCGCCATGGTCACGCTCCTCTTCATTCCATTCTGGGCGCCACCATGACTGGAGGTTGGGCGTGAGCGAGGCCATCCCTCCGGATGCCGGCATGCGCCGGCGCATCCTCAATCTCGTGCAAGCTTACCCCGGGTTGCACTTGCGAGAGATCGCGCGCCGCATCCACACGAACCCTCACCTCATCGAGTACCACCTTGCTGCGCTGGAACGCCTCGACCTAGTCACAACTCGCCAGGAAGGAGGGTATCGGCGCTTGTTCCCCGTGACGGGCCCACGCGCCACACTGCTGCAGCAAGAGCAACGCTGGCTTAGCCTCCTACGCCAGCCTGTGCCCCTGGCTGTCGCGCTGCACTTGCTTGAACGCGAGTCCGCCCAGCATCGTGACCTTGCGCAGGTCGTGCACGTCACCAAGGCGACGCTGACGCACCACCTCAAGAGCATGGAGAACGTGGGCATCATCACGCGCGAACCTCCCGAGACCGGCCGCGTCTTCCGGCTCATCGACGCGCCACGCGTGCTCGCGCTCCTGCGTGCCTTCCAGCCCACGCCAGATCTCCTATCGGCCTACTCGGACATGTGGACCGAGATCTTTGGGAGCGTCCGAGACAGGCTTCCAGACGACGGCGCTTGACGCGCGAGCGGCTGCTCGTTGGACGCGCATCATCCAACGCGTCCGCCTTGACCGTGCACCTTAACCCGAAGGACGCGATGGTTCGACCAGGAATCACATGACGACGACCAAGAACCAAGACCTGAGCTTCGTGCTCCTCCTCGTGGGCGGCCTCCTCATCCTGGTGGGCGGCCTCGCAGGGGTCCTCATGATGACCACGTTCTGGCCCAGCATGAGTGGGATGATGGGAGGGATGATGGGCGGCGCGTGGAACGCTGGCTGGACGACCGGAATGGTGTGGTGGATGGGCGGCATCAGCCTCGTCACGGGCGCGTTCGTCCTTCTCGCCGCCTATCACGTCCGCCTCGGCCGCGAAACGCGCCTGTGGAGCATGATCGGCATCGCGGCTGGCGCCGTGAGCCTCCTCGCGATGGGCGGTTACATCGTGGGTGCGATCGCAGCCATCGTCGGCGGGGCGTTCGCGCTCACTGGGGAGCCTCAGACTGGCGACTCGAAGGTCGTGTGAGGCCGATGCGCCGCGCGAGGCTCCTTCTGCTCGTGCTGCCCCTCGCTGGAACCACCATCCTCGCTGGCTGCCTCGCACCAGCCCCAAGAGGGACTGCCATCGTCGTGACGGCAGGCGGCGCCGAGGAGCTCGCCTTCACGCCCTCGCTCATCCAAGCCAAGGTGGGCGCGCCTGTCACCATCGAGCTCAAGAACGCTGGAACGCAACCGCACACCCTAACGAACCACGACTACCACGTCCACACGGGAACCGTCCAACCACGAGGATCCGCGGACGCGACGTTCACGCCGACACGCGCTGGGACGTTCACGTTCCTGTGCGACTTGCCCGGGCACGCGGCCGACGCCATGCAAGTCACGCTGGAGGTCTCCTGAGTGACGGACGCACGACGCGCCAGCCGCAGACGTGCGACCTGGACCGGCCTCGTCGCAGGGGCGGGCCTACTCACGCTATACGTTGGTGTCCTCACCGTGGTGAGCGGTTGGCCCTACGCGAGGGGCCAGATCCCACTCGACGCGCCCTACCTCGTCTTCCTCGTGCCCATGTTTGGCGCGCAAGTGGGCTTGTGGGCGTACCTCCGAATGCTCGCCCGCATCCACATGGGCGCCATGGCGGGTGCAAGCGGGGGCGTCACCAGCACAGCCATGATCGCTTGCTGCGCCCACTTCCTCCCCACGATCCTTCCCTACGCGGGCGTCAGCATATTCGCGACAGCGCTCGCTGCTTGGCGCGGGCCCCTCCTTCTTGTCGCTATCGGCAGCAACGCCATCGGGCTCACGCTCTCCCTCCGCGCGCTCAAGCGCGTGCCCAAGCATAGTCCTACGACCACGGGAGTCACCTGAATGGCGACACGAGCGCTCGCGCATTGCGTGCTGCCAGTCCGTGGAGTCATGGGCTGCGAGCCGCGCGCCATCGAGAGCGCGATCCAGCGCCAGCCTGGCGTCAAGAGCGCGCACGTGAACCCTGCCACATGCAAAGCGTACGTTGACTACGACGCAGAGGCGACGGACGTCGCGAAGATCGCTCGATCCATCGAGAAAGCGGGCTTCCACACGGGCACTGCCCAACTAACGCTTCCCATCCAAGGCATGTCCTGTGCCAGCTGCGTCACTAGTATCGAGAGAGCGCTGCGCCAGACGCCCGGCGTCGTCGCCGCGAGCGTGAGCCTCGGCAGTAATGCGGCTCACGTCGCGTACGATCCCAAGCGAACGCAGATCGCGCGCATCGAGCGCGCTATCACGAGCGCGGGCTATGAGATCAAGCAGACCCCCAAGCCGCGCGAGCATGCGGACGAAGCGAGCCTCCAGGACGCCGAGCGCGACGCCGAGTACAAGGGCCTCATGCGCAAGTTCTGGTTCGCGACCGTCATCAGCATCCCCGTCCTCGCCCTCAGCTACCCTGAGCTGGTTCCCGCGCTCCAGGCGTGGATGCCAGAGGGGAGCATCACGCGCCGCATCACGTGGGGCGTCCTCGGCCTGCTCACGCTCCCCGTCATGATCTACAGCGGAAGCCAATTCTATGCAGGCGCCTGGAGCGCGGTCAAGCATCGCAGTGCGAACATGCACACGCTCATCGCGCTTGGCATCACGGCGGCGGCCGCGTACAGTGCCGTCGCGGTCCTCGCGCCACAGCTCTTCCCAAGCGCGAGCCTCGCACAAGTCTTCTGGGACGTCGCGGACGTCGTCACGGCCCTCGTCGTCCTCGGGCTCGCGCTCGAAGTCAAGGCGAAGGGCAAGAGCAGCGAAGCTATCCGAAAACTCATCGGACTGCGTGCCAAGACCGCGCGCGTCGTGCGCGATGGTCAAGAGCGCGATATCGATGTCGAAGAGGTCGTCGTCGGCGACGAGGTCATCGTGCGCCCGGGGGAGAAGCTCCCCGTTGATGGCGTGGTCATCGATGGGAAGAGCGCAGTGGATGAGGGCATGATCACGGGCGAATCCATACCCGTGGACAAGAAACCCGGCAACGAAGTGATCGGTGCGACCATCAACAAGAACGGCTTGCTCCGCTTCCGCGCCACGAAGGTCGGCAAGGACACGGCGCTTGCGAACATCGTGCGCTTGGTCCAGGACGCGCAAGGAAGCAAGGCGCCCATCCAACGCGTCGTGGACGCGGTGAGTGGCTACTTCGTCCCCGCCGTCATCATCGCGAGCATCATCGCCTTCGTCATCTGGTTCGACTTCGGCCCCCAACCTGCGCTTGGCTACGCGACCATCGTGCTCGTCACGACGCTCATCATAGCCTGCCCCTGCGCGTTGGGACTCGCCACGCCCACAAGTCTTACCGTGGGCATCGGCAAAGGCGCCCAGAACGGGATCCTCATCCGGAGCGGTGACGCACTTCAGACGGCCGGCAAGCTCGATGCTATCATCCTTGACAAGACGGGCACCATCACGAAGGGCGAGCCCAGCCTCACGGACGTCGTGCCGGCGCCTGACGTGGCCGAGGCCGACCTCCTGCTCGCTGCGGCGAGCCTCGAGCGCGCAAGCGAACACCCCCTTGCCCAAGCCATCGTGAAGGGCGCACAAGATCGCAACCTCTCGCTCGACGAGGCGCGCGACTTCGAAGCCGTTCCTGGCCACGGCGTCCAAGGCAAGGTCGGCGACAGGCGCGTGCTCGTGGGCAACCGCAAGTTCATGGACGACCACAAGATCGACCTCGGAACGCTTCCGCAAACGTGGGAGACGCTCGCGAGTCAAGGCCGGACGCCAATGTTCGTCGCAGCCGATGGCAAGCCGCTTGGCATCGTCGCCGTCGCGGACACCATGAAGCCTGATAGCAAGGACGCCATCGCGCGCTTGCGCTCGATGGGCATCGAGGTCGTCATGATCACAGGCGACAACCAGAAGACGGCCGCCGCCATCGCGAGGGAAGCAGGCGTGGACCGCGTGCTCGCCGAAGTGCTTCCCGAGGACAAGGCGCACGAGGTCCGCAAGCTCCAGCTCGAAGGCAAGAAGGTCGCGATGGTGGGGGACGGCATCAACGACGCTCCTGCCCTCGCGCAAGCCGACGTCGGCATGGCCATCGGCACGGGCACGGACGTCGCCATCGAGGCCAGCGACATCACACTCATCCGAGGGTCGCTCCAGGGCGTCGTCACGGCCATCGACATCAGCCGCGCGACGATGCGGAACGTGCGGCAGAACCTCGTGGGCGCCTTCGCGTACAACGTCATCGGCATCCCGATCGCGATGGGCATCCTCTACCCCTTCGTGGGGCTCCTCCTCAGCCCACTGATCGCGGCCGCCGCGATGGCCGCGAGCAGCCTCACCGTCGTCACGAACGCGAACCGGCTCCGCCGTCACAACACCGGAGGTGCCCCGTCATGAGACTCGACCAACTCTTCGTCACGCTCGCAGCCCTTGCGACGATCGTCCTCATCGTCTGGTTCTTCTGGATGAAGCGGGACGTCGGCACGCGGGCCGCCACGAACACCCGCGGCCAACAAGAAGCCATGATCCTTGTGAAGGGCGGCTACACGCCTGACGTGATCATTGTCGAGAAGAACCGGCCCGTGCGTCTCCTCTTCCGACGCGATGAGACCGCCGCGTGCAGCGAATTGGTGATCTTCCCCGAGTGGAAAAGAAGCGCCAAGCTCCCAGCAGGCGAGACCGTCGCCGTCGAGTTCCTCCCCACGAAGGAGGGAGAGTACGAGTTCGCCTGCCAGATGGGGATGCTCCGAGGCAAGGTGATCGTCGAATGACCACGCCGGTCCAACACGAGCGCATGGATAATGAGCCCCACGACGCTCACGAGCCAAGACACCCCCGCGTCAACTTCAGGAGTCCAACGTTTTGGGCCTTTGCTGCGTTCGGCCTCGTGGGTCTCTACTACTTGGTCACGCAGCACCCCGCCCACTTCTGGGGCTACTTACCGTACGTGCTGCTCCTCGCGTGCCCCCTCCTTCACCTTTTCGGAGGCCATGGAGGACACGGGGGGCACAGGGGTGAAGGCAAGTGAACGCACTGGTCAACGGCGACATCGTGGCTCGACTTTCGAACGTCTCGCGCGACTACAAGGTGGGCCCCACGACCGTCCACGCTTTGAGTGGCGTCTCGCTCGAGATCCCTCGCGGAGACTTCACGGTGTTCCTTGGCCCAAGCGGCAGTGGCAAGACGACGCTCCTCAACATCGTGGGCGGCATCGAGGCGCCTACGAGCGGCAAGGTCGAAGTGGATGGCGAGCGCATCGACGACCTCA